>JBFWQN010000178.1:0-9413 GCA_050249405.1 Hyphomicrobiaceae bacterium
GACCACGCCAGAAGGCGTACCGAGCGAATGCGTCCTGGTGGCGATGACGCCGTTCTCGTCGACGGCGACGACGCGCGTGGTGTCGGCGCTCTCCTTCTGCTTGCCCCTGACGCGCGGCACGCTGGTCTTCTCGCCGCGCTTGATCCTCGCGGCGAGAGGCTCGGCGTAGGCCTTCGAGGTCAGCTCCTCGAGCGGCACGTCCACGAAGCGCGGATCGCCCACCTTCGTGTCCTTGTCGACGGTCGCGATCTTCATCGCCTCGGCCACCGTCGCGATGTAGTCGGGCGAGTTGTGGCCCATGGCTTTGAGGTCGAAGTGCTCGAGGATGTTCAGCATCTCGACCAGCATCACGCCGCCCCCAGGCGGACGGTTGGTCGCGATTTTCAAGCCCCGATAGGTGCCCCAAAGCGGCGGCGTCGCCTCCGGTCGCGCGGCATCGAGGTCGGCCTGCGAAAGAAGCCCGCCGTTGGCCTTCATGTCGGCGACGATGCGCCGCGCGATCTCGCCCGCATAGAAGTCCTCGGCGCCGTGATCGCGAATGCGCCTGAGCGTGGCGCCCATGTCCGGGTTCTTGAGCACCTCTCCCAGCCGGCGCAGCGACCCGTCCGGCTTGGCGTAGATCGTCCGCGTCGCAGGCAGCGTCGTCAGCATCTCGGCGTGCGGCGCGCGCCCCTCGGTCGGCACCTGCGCCCAGTAGGCGGCGACGTGCGGACGCACCATGAAGCCCTGCTCGGCATAGTCGATGGCCGGGGCCAGAAGGTCGCCGAGCCGCCGCGTGCCGTAGCGGCGTAGCGCCTCGTCGAGTGCTCGCAGCGTCATCGGCGAGGTAATGGCACCGTAGCCGATCTCGTTGACTTTGCCCTCCAGCAGGAAGCCGAAGCCGTCCTCCGCTTCGCCGACGAGCAATTTCTCCCACATGTCGGGCTTGGTGCTGAGTGGCGCGCGGCCGTGGAAATCGAGGCACTCGTGCGTGCCGCGCCTCGGGTCGTAGACGTGCAGCGAGCCGAAGCCGGCGATGCCGCACATCTGCGGATCGACCACCGTCTGCACCAGCGCCGTGGCGACGGCCGCATCGACAGCATTGCCGCCGGCTTTCAGCGCCTCGAGCCCTGCCTCCACCGCCTCCGGCTGTGCCGCCGAGACCATGCCGTGCGTCATTGCTGCCTCCGCTCGGATTTCGCTTCGAGGCGAGGCTACCGGCAACGCGCGAGGTATGCGAGCGTTGAGAGGACTAGCAGCCAAGACGCGGAGCTTCCCATGCGCACCGTCACCCTGAAAACCGGCGAGACGATCCCTCGCCTCGGCATCGGCACCTGGCACATGGGCGAGCGCGGCGGCAATCGGGCGGCCGAGGCAAAGGCCGTGGGGGCCGCTCTCGATTCCGGCATCACGCTGATCGACACGGCCGAGATGTACGGCGAGGGCGGGGCCGAGGAGGTGATCGCCACGGCGACGGCAGGTCGTCGCGAAGGCCTGTTCATCGTGTCGAAGGTCTACCCCCACAACGCCTCGCGCACGGGCGCTATCGCCGCCTGCGAGCGGAGCCTGCAGCGGCTGAGGACGGATCGCATCGACCTATATCTGCTGCACTGGCGCGGCTCGCATCCGCTGTCGGAGACCGTCGCTGCCTTCGAGAAGCTCAAGGCCGACGGCAAGATTCGTCACTGGGGCGTCTCCAACTTCGACGTCGACGACATGGAGGAGCTGCGCGCCGTCAAGTCGGGCGGCAACTGCGTCGCGAACCAGGTGCTCTACAATCTGTCGAGCCGGGGGATCGACTACGACCTCGTCGGAGACTGCGCGACGCACGGCGAGATGATCATGGCCTACACACCGCTCGGCCAGGGCGCGCTTCTGCGCAACGCCGCCGTGATGAGCGTTGCCAAGCGACGCGGCGTGTCACCGGCCGCCGTGGCCATCGCCTGGACCATGCGCCACCCGAACGTCGTGTCGATCCCGAAGGCCTCCAATGTGGCGCACGTGAAGGAGAATTTCGCGGCGGCCGATCTCGTGCTCGACGCCGGGGATCTGGCCGACCTCGATAAGGCGTTCCCGCCGCCACGGCGCAAGCAATCGCTGGGCATGCTTTGATCGGCTTCACAGTTTCGGGGATACAGGCGATGGCAGAGCAGCAGGCGAGGCCACCCGGGACCGCGGTGCGCATTGCGCACATCTCGGATACGCACGTCTCGGCGTCACATGCTTACTTCGTCGATAACTTCCGCTGCCTCACGGAAGATGTGAACGCAGCGCGCGCGGACCTCGTTGTCCATTCAGGCGACGTCTCGTTCAATGGGCCCGCCGCCGAGGCCGATCTCGCCTTCGCTCGCACCGAGATGGAGCGTATCGGGCTCCCCTGGCGGAGCATCCCCGGCAACCACGACATTGGCGAGGCGCCTCGGCACGCACGGCTCGCCCAGCCCCTCACCGACGCACGGATCGCGGCTTGGCGCCGCCATTTCGGGCCGCAATGGTGGCACCACGACATCGGAGCGTGGCGGCTCGTCGGCATCGACACCTCGCTGCTGGGCAGCGACCGGGCCGAGGAGGTGGAGCAGCGGACGTTCCTCGCAGACGCACTCGGCACGCGGGATGCGCGGCCCGTGCTGCTCTTCATGCACATGCCGCCGTTCGTCGACGACCCTGCCGACGCCAAGCCCACGACCTCGTGCATTCCGTTCGAGGCGCGAATGCCATTCCTCGAGACCTGCCTCGCGGGTGGTGTGCGCGCCATTGCCTGCGGGCATCTCCACGTCTATCGGCGCATGGAATGGCGCGGCATCGAGATCGTCTGGGCGCCGTGCACGTCGTTCGTGCACATCGCCAAGTGGCAGAAGCATTTCGGCGGCTTCGCGCGGGCAGGCTACGTCGAGTGGACGCTCGACGGAGACCGCCACACTCACCGGCTGGTCGAGCCGCCACGCCTGATCACGCACGACATGGGCCTCTGGTCCGACGCTTTCGGCACGACGACGAAGCTGCCGCCGCGACCGCTTGGCTAGGCCAAGGCTCAGACGCTCGCGGAGCGCGTGGCGGCCCGGCTCGCCGCCCGGGCATCGTCGAGCAGCGGCACCGTCCAGAAGGTCGCCATCCCGAGCGCCGCCGCGCCCGCCGCCACCAGGAACGAGGCGAGGTAGCCGCCGGTCATGTCGTGCAAAATGCCCGAGAGCCACGAGCCGGAGGCCGCGCCAAAACCCATGCCGAGTGCGATGGTGCCATAGACCCGGCCCACGCCGCCGCCGGCGAACAAGGTCGCGACCAGCGTCGAGATGACGGGGCCGCGCGTTCCCTGGTTGATGCCGAACAGCAGCACCCACGCATAGACCAGAAGCATCGACGGATGCGACGGCAGCACCGCGAGGCAGAGGATGCCGATCACCGTTCCGAGATAGGAAAGCGTGATCATCAGCCGCTGACCGAAACGGTCGACCAGCGGCGAGATGCTTGCGTTTCCGATCAGCGAGAGCATGCCGCATAGCCCGAAGGCACCGGCCGCCGCCAGTGGCGAGATGCCGGCTTCGACCATGGCGGCCACCGCCTGCGGCGAAACCGAGAACGAGGCGAGCGACGTGAGGAAATAGACCAGAGCCAAGGCCCAGAAGGCAGGCGTGCGTGCCGCTCTGCCGATGCTCCAGTCGCTCCGGCTCGCATCCTGTGCCGCCCGCCGGGCCTGCCACGCAGGCGTTCCACGCGACATGCGCCCGAGCGGCAGCAGCATGGTCGCGACGGCGATGGCGAGGAGCGCCCCGCCGATCCAGTGATAGGCATCACGCCAGCCGAGCGCGGCGATGAGAACCTGCGCCAGCGGCGCGCCCACGAGCACGCCAAACCCCGTCGCCGCGTAGGTGACGCCGATAGCAGTTCCGAGCCGGCGCTCGTACCAGCGGGCGAGCAGACCGTTGGCGGATACCATTCCCAGCATCGACACGCCGAGCCCGGCCGCAAATCCGACCGACGCCGCATAATGCCAGACCTGCGTCGCGAGGCCCGCGACGTAGAGGCTGCCGCCGAGCAGGACGAGGCCCATGCCATAGGATGCGCGCGCGCCGAGTCGGTCGAAAACCGCGCCGGCGAACGGCCCCGACAGCCCGATCACCAGCATGAACAGCGAGTAGACTCCGGACATCTCCGAGCGGGTGGCGTGAAGCGCCTTCTCGACGGGGAGCAGGAACACGGCGAACATCTCCGTCGCACCACGTCCCAGCATGTTCATGACGAAGGCGAGCGCGAGCACGGCCGCCAACATGGCCGCTTGCCCTCGAGTCCCGGGCTGCGCCCCTTGCTGCTCCACGTCCCCTCCCGGTGGATGTTGCATTCTCCGGCAGGCACAGGAGCCGCAGCCAGGGCCGAAGATCAATCGGGAATGATGCCGCCGTCCACGTTGACGGATTGCCCGGTGATGTTGCGCGCGCCCGGCGAGGCCAGGAACACGACTGTTGCCGCGATATCGGCCGGATCGTTGACCCGCCGCAGCGGAATGATCTCGGCGCGCTTCGCTTCCATCGCCTCGATCGTGAGACCTTCCTGCTGGGCCCGCACTCGGAGATTCGCGTCCGAGAGGCTCGAGCGCGTCACGCCCGGGCAAACGGAGTTGACCGTGATGTCATATCGGGCGAGCTGCTGGGCAGCAGTCTTGGTGAGACTGATCACGGCCCCCTTGCTCGCGGCATAGGCGGCGTTGGACGTCCCCGCATAGCCCTTGCCGGCGATCGAGGCGATGTTGACGATGCGCCCGCTACGCGCGGGGATCATGACCTTGGCCACCGTTTGCAGACAGAAGAAGACGCCCTTCGCATTGACGCGATGGATGCGGTCCCAGTCGGCCTCGGTGATGTCCATGATGTCGGCGCGGCGCGTGACACCGGCGTTGTTCACGAGAATGTCGATCCGGCCGTAGGCCGCGACGGCACGATCGACCATGCTCTGGATGCTCTCGACGCTGCCGCAATCGGCCTCGATGGCGAGCGCCTTGCGCTGGTGCGCCTCTATGTTGCCGGCAGTAGCGGCAGCCAGACCCGCGTCGATGTCCGCCACGACCACCGCGGCGCCCGCCTCCGACAGTGCCAGCGCCGTCGCCGCGCCGATCCCCTGGCCCGCGCCCGTCACCAGCGCGATCTTGCCCTCGAGTTGCATGGGTCCGCCTCCTTGTCGATGGTCCGCGACGCGTCAGCCGTTGGCTTTGCGAATGACCGTCTCGCCGAACTCTGCAAGCCGCTCCTCCAGCCCGTCGGCAGAAAGTCCGCCAAAGGTCCGCGCGTGCTGCGTCGCGCTCTGCTGGGCGCCCGACATGAAGGCCGTCACCGGCAGCACGACACGGCCGACGCCGCGCCTCTTGGCATCCATCACGGCAGCGACGGCATCCGTGCCGGAACCGGGAAGCGCGCCCGGGCAGCCCGTCGTGACCTCGATCGACGCCGGATCCCGGTCATTCTCGGCCGCCATCTGCCGCATGCGATCGATCAGCGGCCCGATGTCGACCGGCGATCCCGTGGCCGGGAAAAATCCGTCCCCGAGCTTCGCCGCGCGCCGTGCCGCCGCCTCCGAATGCCCGCCGATGTGGATCGGGATGCGCCCTGCGACGGGCTTCGGATTGACGCTCATGCCTTTGAACGAGACGAATTGGCCCTCGTAGCTCGCATCGTCCTTGGCCCACAGCGCCCGCATGGCGGCGACATGCTCGTCGGCGCGAGCCCCGCGCTTCTCGAACGGCACGCCGATCGCCTCGAACTCCTCCTTCAGCCAGCCGACGCCGATGCCGAGCTCGATCCGCCCGCCGCTCATGTAGTCGAGCGTCGCCAGCTCCTTGGCGAGCACGACCGGGTTGCGCTGCGGCAGGATCAGAATGCCCGTCATGAAGCGCAGCCGCGTCGTGTGGGCGGCAGCGAAGGCCATCCAGATCAGCGGATCGGGGAGCTTCGTCTCGGGTCCGCCCGGCAGTCGGCCCGTCGGCGAGTAGGGATAGCGCGACGCATAGTTTGTCGGCCAGACGACGTGCTCGATGACCAGCAGGCTTTCGAACCCGGCCGCCTCGGCTGCCGTCGCCAGCCGGCGGGCGCCGGCCGCGTCTGGAAAGTTCGAGTTCGAGAAATGCAGCGCGAATTTCATGTCGTCCTCGCGGTCGCCGAAGCCTCGACCGTGAGTGTTGCACTATCCCGGACGATGACAAAGAGGCGCGCGAAATGCGCCGCTACCCGGCCGCCGCCGAGGCCTCACGAGCAGCTGCCGCCGCCCAGCACGCAGAACTTGGCACAGTGCGGATGGCAGAGCTTCACGGCTCCCTCGGTGAACATGCCGTCGTTCGCCACCGCTGCCTCCGCGAAGGTCGAGCCCATCTCGAAGGCTGGCTCGTAGGGGAGCAGCGTGCACGGCAGCACCACGGGCTTCGCCGCGCCGCGCCGCTTCACCACCATGCGGCTCCTGGCGCACATGAGATCGGACGGCCGCTTGCCGAGCAGTCCCCAGCATCGCGTGGTGATCTCGGGGACCTCATGGCTGCCGTCCATCTCCGGCAACAGCATGAGCTGCTTCGGGTTCGCCGGATCGATGCGCCAGCCCCGGCTCGCGACCAGCGCCGCATAGCCGTTCCGCTCCTCCGACTCCGATTCGTTCCAGCACGTGCGCCCTGCGATGGCGATCTCGAATCCGTTTGCATTGAGCCAGTCCACGCCCTCGATGGCCTTGGCCCAGGTCTTGGCGCCGCGCTCGGCCTCGTGCAGCTCGGGTGTGAAGTGATCGAGACTGACCCGCAACCGCATGCGGGCTCCGTACCGCTCGTTCAGCGCGAGCAGGCCCCGTTTGACCGGCGCCCGCTGCATCGGCTGCATGGCGTTCGTGAGCACGAGCACGTCGAAGCCCCGCTCCAGCGTGGCGCCCAGCATGGCCAGCAGCTCGGGGTTCATGAACGGCTCGCCGCCCGTGAAGCCTATCTCCTGCGCCCCGTGTGCATCCCGGACGAGCTCGTCGAGCAGATCGGTCACCTCGGCCGCGGTGATGTAGGCGAGCTTGTCGTTGGTCGGGCTCGAGTCGATGTAGCAGTTTTGGCAGGTGATGTTGCAGAGCGTGCCGGTGTTGAACCAGACCGTCTCCAGTCTTTCGAGCGCCACGCTCGCTCGCTGCTCCCCGGTCGCCGTGATGTCGGGATGCTCGAACTTCGCTCGGCCCGTCCCGCCGAGCGTCGTGCGGACTACTGTCACTGGCCGTTGCTCCCCTTCGATGATCCCGCGGCGGTCGGTCTGCCGACGACACCAGGCAGTGGCCCCGGTAGCACGCATCACGCCCGTCACGGTACTCACGTTGCGGTTATTCGACTTCGCTGGCCGTCGTCTCCGCCGCGTGCGGTGCCCGGCGCACGATCTCCAGCCGCGGCTGGCCAGTTTCTCCGGCGACAGCGTTCGTCGAGCCGATCATGGCCGCCTGCACGCCCGCACTGGTCAACTCCGCCAATGCCGCCGCCGCGCACGACGCCGGAAGGCCGGCGACCAGTCCTCCCGAGGTCTGTGGATCGAACAGTAGCGCCAAGGCCGCCTCTGCATCTGCCTCGACGTCGCGGCCGATGTCGATCCTGTCGCTCAACGCCAGATTGTCGGGCACGAGGCTCGACCGAACACCGAGTGCCAGCAACCGGTCGACGCCCGGGTAGAGCGGACAGGCATCCAGCCACAATCGTGCCGAGACGCCGGACGCCTCCAGCATCTCGATCAAGTGGCCCGCGAGGCCGAAGCCGGTCACGTCCGACATGCCCGTCGCACCGTGCGCCGCCAGGATCCGGGCGGCCACGGCGTTCGAGCGGACCATGCCCGCGAGCGCCGCCGATACCTCCCGTGCCCGCGCGAGCCGCCGCATCCATCCGGCGAACAGCAGCCCGGTGCCGAGCGATTTGGTCAGGAGGATCGCCTGGCCGGCCACCAGCCCCCCCTTCGGCAGAACCTCTCCGCGCTTCACTGTTCCCGCAACGAAGAAGCCGACGCTCATCGTCTCGCTGCGGGCCGTGTGGCCGCCAACCAGCGTGACCCCCTCTGGCGCAAGCACCGAGCGGGCGCCCGCCAGCATCTGGAAGAGGTCGTCCTCCTGCAGATGCGGAGCAGCCGGCGGTACTCCCGCGATGGCCAATGCATGCTCCCCCCGGCCGCCCTTGGCGTGGATGTCGCCCAGGGCATGTGCCGCGGCAATGGCGCCGAGGACGTAAGGCTCGGGCCAGATGGCCGGGAACTGGTCGATGCTTTCGAGTCGCAGAGTGTCCCCACCCAGATCGAGCACGGCCGCATCGTCGGCCGGCAACAAGCTGCGGACCCCGCCCGCGCCTGCGGCGGCACCATCCGTCGATGCAAATCTGGCGAGGGCATTGGCGAGGCTGGCCGGGCCCAGCTTGGCGGCGCAGCCCGCGCACAGCATGTCGTCGCTCCCCAGGGCGGCGGCTCCCATCGCGCCGGGCAGCTCCTGGAATTTGCGCATGAAGCTGCGATCGATGCGGTCCTTGAGCCGCCACGCCCACCCTCCCGCGCCGGCCAGTGCCCCGCGCGCCGCGATGGCCGTCCGGTCGCCACAGGACAGAATAGTCAGGAATTGGCGCTGCGGTCTGAACGGCTCGGCCGGCGCGCCGCGCAGGCGCAAACGCAGATTGCGCGTCAGCGGCGGCCCTTGCCGGACCGCGAAGACGCCCGCTTTCTCGCGTGGGTGCTCGATCACGGCCGCACAGTCGCCCGCGGCGAAGATGTCGTCGTGCCCGACGAGTTGCAGCGTCGACCGAACGGCCAGGTACCCGCGGTCGTCCAGCTCGAGGCCGGTGTCGGCGAACCATGCCGCAGGCGCCGCCTTGGTGGTGACCAGTGTGGCATCGCTGGGCACGACACGGCCACTCGCGAGCGTCACCGCGTCCGGTGAGATCGCCACCGCCGCATCGCCGAGCACCACCTCGATGCCGGCCGCGGCCAATGCATCCGCTGCGAGGCGCCGTGCACGTGCGTTGTGTGTCGGTAGCAACCCAGCGCTGCCGATCAGCGCAAAGCTGAAATCTTCAGGCTCGATGCCGTGCGCCTTTGCCTCCGCGCGAAGCCGGTGGCGGATGGCGAGCACCAGCTCGAAGCCCGCAGCGCCCGTGCCGATGACACAAAGCCGCCGCGGGCCGCCCGGCGAAAGGGCTTTCACCCTCAATTGATCCCAGCGCGGTGCGAACGAGGAGACGGGCTTCACGGCGATGGAATGCTCAGCCGCCCCCCGGATGTCGTCGATGGCTGGTGTGATGCCCGTGTCGAGAGACAACAGATTGTAAGACAGCGGCGGCCGCCCTAGGATATGAACATGCTTGCGCTCCACGTCGATGCCGACGGCCTCGCCGTGGATGACGCGGGCGCCGGCAAAATGGGCGAGCCTGACGATATCGATGTGACAGGCATCGAGATCGTAGTGGCCGGCCA
>JBFWQN010000179.1:0-9389 GCA_050249405.1 Hyphomicrobiaceae bacterium
GTGGGGCTTGCTCGCGACGGCGGCGCGCCGGGCTGGACGCTCAACCGGCTTCCTTGGCCGGCTGCTGCTTCTTCTTCTCGGCGTCGACCTTGGCCGGCAGGCTCGATCGCGTCTCGAACCGCTCGTCGTCCGCGACCGGCTCGATCAGGGCGTTGCCCTGGCGGGCGAGCGCCTCCATCGCCTTGCCGTCGAGTGCGCTGCCGTTGAGCGGTCCGCTGGCCTTGGCGCGCCCATTGCCGCGCATCCGGCCGCGCTTCACGGCATTGGCGGGCGAGCTGGCACCCAGCACGGCGACGATGCGGGACAGCGTGTCGCGCAGCTTGTGGCGGTGCACGACCATGTCGACCATGCCGTGCGCCAGCAGGTACTCGGCCCGCTGGAAGCCCTCGGGGAGCTGCTCGCGGATCGTCTGCTCGATGACGCGAGGGCCGGCGAAACAGATCAGCGCACCCGGCTCCGCGATATGGATGTCGCCGAGCATGGCGTACGAGGCTGTAACGCCGCCCGTGGTCGGGTCGGTGAGCACCACGATGTAGGGCAAGCGCGCCGCCCGCAGCTTGCGGACGCCGATGGTGGTGCGCGGCATCTGCATGAGTGACAGAATGCCCTCCTGCATGCGGGCGCCGCCCGAGGCCGCAAACAGGATGAATGGCGTCTGCTTCTCGACAGCGAGGTCCATGCCGGTCGCGACCGCCTCGCCCGCGGCCATGCCGAGCGAGCCGCCCATGAAGCGGAAATCCTGCGCGGCGGCGACGATGGGACGGGTATCGAGCGTGCCCTCACCAATCAAGACGGCATCGGTGAGCTCGGTCTTGGATTTCGCGTCCTTGAGGCGGTCGGTGTAACGCTTGCCGTCGCGGAACTTGAGCGGGTCGAGCGGGACCTCGGGCACCGGCACGACCGTGAACTCGCCCTTGTCGAAGAGCTGCTTCAGCCGGGCGC
This sequence comes from Hyphomicrobiaceae bacterium, assembly GCA_050249405.1. Lineage (GTDB taxonomy): Bacteria > Pseudomonadota > Alphaproteobacteria > Rhizobiales > Hyphomicrobiaceae. Next base: position 943 of record JBFWQN010000179.1, read on the forward strand.
GAGCATCGACGCGATCGTGATGGTTGCAGCAGGGAAAAACGTACTGGTTCTGCTCCAGCGCCTTCTTGTCGGTCATCTGACCGCAGCCGCCGCACTTCCTCCAGAAATCGTCAGGAGGCTCGCGCCGCGTGGTGAGCAGGCTGCGAATCTTGGGCGGAACGACGTTGTTGATCCAGTTCAACTTACTAGGCTCCTCTCGAACCCAGGCAGCGCCCCGACCAAGCCACTTAGGAATCGATCGCGTCGATTCCGTGACAGCAAGAGCGCCTATGGCTTGCGGTCAACCTTCACGCAAGGCCCCGGCGAGACTTTTCACCAAGTCCAGCACGCTGGACACCGTATCCGATCCCGCCACATCTCCCGGCCCGAGCGAGTCCTTCAACCGGTTCACTAGTGCGGAGCCGACGACGACGCCGTCCGCGCCACGGGCGATCTCTCTGGCCTGCTCGGGCGAGCGGACGCCAAAACCGACAGCGACGGGCAAGCTCGTGTGGCGCTTGATACGCTCGACCTGCGCATGCACGTCGCTGGCGACGGGTGCGGCGGCGCCGGTGATCCCGGTTATGGAAACGTAGTATACGAAACCCGAGGCATTGGCGAGCACCGAGGGCAGGCGCTTGGCGTCCGTCGTGGGGGTGGCAAGGCGGATGAAGGCGATGCCGCGGTCGCGGGCGGGCAGGCACACCTCGTCGTCGGCCTCGGGCGGCACGTCGACCACGATCAGGCCGTCGACGCCAGCGTCACGCGCATCATCCAAGAAGCGATCGGTCGGATAGACGTAGATGGGATTGTAGTAGCCCATCAACACGATGGGCGTGGCATCGTCCTTGGCGCGGAAGCCGCGGACGAGGGCCAGCGTCTTGCGCAGCGTCATGCCGGCCGCGAGGGCCCGTTGCGAGGCGGCCTGAATGGCCGGGCCGTCGGCCATGGGATCGGAGAACGGCATGCCGAGCTCGATGACGTCGGCTCCCGCCGCCGGCAGTCCTTCGAGAATGCGTGCCGACGTCTCGAGGTCCGGATCGCCGGCCGTGAGGAACGTCACGAGACCAGCCCGGCCTTCGCGCTTCAGGGCCGCGAAACGTGCTTCGATGCGACTTCCCGGTGTCATATCGGTGTGGCTATCCTGGCCAGCTTGCCCGCCGTCGGGGCCGTCCGGGTGGTGGTAGGCGTGAGGCGCACCCCGGTCAAGGGTGGCAGACCGCGCGGTCAGGAACCGCAGCAGGCTGCTGCAACGCGGCGACCGGCTCAGGCTCGGGGCCTCCGACTTTGGCGGGGCGCCAGGCGTCAAGGACATCAGGGAGCGAAGGAATGAGCGGGCGGATTATCGTAGCGGCATGCCTCGCAGGGCTCCTGACGTCGGCTGCCGGTGCGCAGACCATCTATCCGCTCGACCGTGCCGAGATCCTGGCCGGCGCTCGTTTCGATCTGAAGGTGGAGCTGCCTGGCAAGATCGCCGGCCCGGACGCCGTGGTGGTCACCATCAATGGCCGTCACACCGCCGATGTGCTGCGGACCGGCGATGGCGGCAAGGCGACATTCACTTTCGAGGCCGACGAGGAGGGGCAGGGCTACTCGGCGCTATGGGTGCGCGATGCGTCGATCGTCGTGCCGGGCGACTACAAGGTCGAGGTCACGCACGGGGAAGCCAAGGCAACCGTGCGCTGGGAGGTGTTCGATTCGCCGCCACCCACGGCGCGCAACGTCATCCTCTTCGTCGGCGACGGCATGTCGAATGCGCATCGCGTCGCCGCACGCATGCTGTCAAAAGGCATTCGCCAGGGCCGCTATGGCAGCGAGCTCGCCATCGACGACATGCCGCATATGGCTCTCGTCTCGACGGCCGGCACCGATTCCATCATCACGGACAGTGCCAACTCGGCCTCGGCCTACACCACGGGCCACAAGTCCTGCGTCAATGCGCTCGGCGTCTACTGCGCGCGCAACAAGGACCCGAACGCGCACCCGAAGGTGGAAACGCTGGCCTCACTGGCGAGACGGCGCGGCGGAAAGGCCATCGGCGTCGTCACCAACACCGAGATCCAGGACGCGACGCCGGCGGCCATGTTCGCCCATACCCGCCGCCGGTCGGAGTACGATCGGATCACAGAGATGCTGCTCGAGGCGGCACCGGAGGTCGTGCTCGGCGGCGGCAGCGCGCGCTTCCTGCCGTCGCCGATCGGACGGCGCCGCGACAACATGAACTACCTCGCCAAGTTCTCCAGCGCGGGCTATCGCATCGTCGCCACCCGCTCGGAGCTTGCCGCCGTGGCCGGCGAGGCGGGATCGAGGCGCCTGCTGGGTCTCTTCCATTCGGGCAACATGGATGGCGCTCTCGATCGTCTGCTCCTGCGCAAGGGCACGGTCGAGCGCTATCCTGAGCAGCCTGACCTGACGGAGCAGCTCGACGCGGCGCTCGCGGTGCTCGGCCGGCACGACAAGGGCTTCGTGCTGCTGGTGGAATCCGGCCTCATCGACAAATACTCGCACGCGCTCGACTGGGAGCGGGCCGTCTACGACACGATCATGCTCGACAACGCAGTGGCAAAGGCCAAGACGTGGGCCGAGGCGCGCAAGGACACCCTCATCGTCGTCGTCGCCGATCATACGCATCCCGTCGCCATCATCGGCACCTACGACGATGCCCGCCCCGGCACGGGGCTGCGCGACAAGCTCGGCATCTACGACCAGGCTGGCTTCCCGGCCTATGGTGCGCCCGATGCCGGCGGCTATCCTCCGAGCGTCGACGTGGCGCGGCGCCTCGCGTTCACCTTCTCGGCATTTCCCGACCATTGCGATGCGGGGCGCCCGTTCACGGCGAGCCCCAACAAGCCGGGTGACGAGAGGGTGTGTGGAGTGCCCGGCGCCGTACGACGGGCCGGCAACCTGCCTTCGGCATCGACCAGCGGGGTGCACAGCGGCGAGGATGTGGTGCTGACCGCGATGGGGCCCGGGGCGGAGCTTTTTCGCGGCCGCATCGACAATACGCGGGTCTTCCGGGTCATGGCCACCGCGCTCGGGCTCGGAGCGGCCCCGTAAAGTCGCGCGGGGCCACGACCGGAGGGGCATCGATCGGGTCATCGATCGCTTGACAGCGCTGGGCCGCGTTCCTAGCTTGCGGCTTGATCGTGGTGATTTGGCCGGCCGGCTTGCAGCCACGTAAAACAACTCGCTAAAATGGCCGTGCGCGCCCCGGCAGGGGTCCAGCCCGGCAATTCGCGGGCGGACCGGCCGGGTTTTTCGTTTTCGGGCCCCTCCTCGCAGCCCGAACGGAGGCGCATATGGCCGAGACGACGACATTCGAGACGACGCGCCCGTCAGCCGACACGGGCAGAGACGGCGATACCGATGTCGTGATGGAGCAGGCTCTCGAGAAGCCGCTCGCGGCCTCGCGCGAGGTGGACCATCCATCGAGCCAGAAGGTGGTGTTCGCCGATCCGCCGCTGGAGCTCGATTGCGGTCTCAAGCTATCGCCGTTCCAAGTGGCCTACTGCACCTACGGATCGCTCAACGCGGCGCGGTCGAACGCCATCCTCGTCTGCCACGCGCTCACCGGCGACCAGTACGTCGCGAGCCAGAATCCCGTGACCGGCAAGCCCGGCTGGTGGGAGATCATGATCGGGCCTGGCAAGCCGATCGACACGGACCGCTACTTCGTCGTCTGCGCCAACATCCTCGGCGGCTGCCTCGGCTCGACGGGCCCCGCATCGATCAATCCGGCGACGGGGCAGGCCTGGAGCCTCGACTTCCCGGTGATCACCATCGGCGACATGGTGAAAGCGCAGGCGCGGCTGATCGACCATCTCGGCATCGAGCAGTTGTTCTCGGTGGTGGGTGGCTCGATGGGCGGCATGCAGGTGCTCGAGTGGGCGGCGCGCTACAAGTCGCGCGTGTTCTCGGCCATGCCGATCGCCACCGCGCCATGGCACTCGGCCCAGAACATCGCATTCCACGAGGTCGGCCGGCAGGCCGTGATGGCCGATCCCGAATGGAGCGGCGGCCGCTACATCGCGGCCGGCAAGGTGCCGCGCCGCGGACTGGCGGTGGCGCGGATGGCGGCGCACATCACATACCTCTCCGAGGAGGCGCTCGAGCGCAAGTTCGGGCGCAACCTGCAGGACCGGGCAGCAAAGACGTTCTCGTTCAGCGCCGACTTCCAGGTGGAGAGCTACCTCAGGCATCAGGGCTCGACCTTCGTCGACCGGTTCGATGCCAACAGCTATCTCTACATCACACGGGCGATGGACTACTTCGATCTTGCCGCCGACAACGGCGGACGGCTCGCCAAGGCGTTCGAAGGGACGGCCACGCGGTTCTGCGTCGTGTCATTCACCTCGGACTGGCTGTATCCGACACGGGAGAGCCGGGAGATCGTCCAGGCGCTCAACGCCGTTGCCGCCAACGTCTCGTTCGTCGAGATCGAAAGCGACAAGGGGCACGATGCATTCCTGCTCGAGGAGCCGGAGCTGTTCGCAACAGTACGGGGTTTTCTCGGCGCCGCTGCCAAAAAACGCGGCCTCGGGAGCTGAAGGAGGGTCTCATGCTGGCACGCGACGGGACCACCGATGTCCGCTTCGAGCGGCAACACCGCGTCGACCACCAGCTGATCGCCGGCATGGTGACCCCGGGGGCGCGGGTGCTCGACGTCGGCTGCGGGGACGGCGCGCTGCTGCAACTCCTCACGGAGACCCGCCAGGTCGACGGCCGCGGCATCGAGGTGACGCGCGAGAAAGTGAATGCGTGCGTGGCCCGCGGCCTTTCGGTGATTCAGGGTGATGCCGACCGGGATCTCGACAAGTATCCCGACAAGGCCTTCGACTACGCCATCCTGTCCCTCACCATCCAGGCGACGAGGCGACCCAAGCCTGTGCTCGAAAATCTCCTGCGCATCGGACGGCGGGCCATCGTCTCGTTCCCGAACTTCGGCCACTGGTGGATTCGGGCGCAGCTGCTGGCAAACGGCCGAATGCCGACGACGGTGAACCTGCCGGAGGCCTGGTACGATTCCCCGGACGCGCATCTGTGCACGATCCGCGATTTCGTGGACCTGTGCAGGGTCGTCGAGGCGCGCGTCGAGGAGAAAGTCGCCTTCAACGCGTCCGGGCGCCAGCTCGGCACGTGGATGCCGCTCACGCTCCACAACCTGCTCGGAGAGAAGGCCGTATTCCTGCTCACGACGAAGTGAAAGGGCCCGGCTCGAGCGCTGCACCGCCGCGACCGGGCAGTGCCGATTACTCACGGGAAGAGAGACCTGCGGCGATCCGTGACGTTGCCTCGCGCCGGTCGGAACGGCTGTCTGGCCAAACGATCAAGCCCTCGACCGACGGAGCCGGCCATTGGTGCGAGCCACCTCGATTTGCGCACTGGGCGCGATTCTTATTATCGCCTCCGGCACAGGGGGCGAGGCACGCGCGAACTCGCCTTCGGGGGCACGCTTCGCCCCATTGCGACTCGGCGGCTATAACGTGCGATGGGTTCCGCAGGTTCCCGGCGGGACGATCGAGTTGCGCTATGCAATCGCCGATGGCGATGTGGAGCAGCCGTCGTCCGTGAATTGCCGGTCGATGCGCGCGCCAAACGAGCTTCTCGCCAGGTCCGGGCTGGAGATGGGCGACTTGCGGCGGGCCCTGGCCGAAGCGTTCGCACGTTGGCACGCCGTGGCAGATGTCGCCTTCATCGAGGTCGGCCCCGGCGCGCGCGCGGACATCGTCATCGGCGAGCAACAGCAGCCGGTCGGTTTCGCCTTCACGGACGTGCAGCTTGGAGCTCCCATCGGGCCTGGCCTGCGCCCAATCGTCGGGGCGAGCGTTTGCCTCAATCCCGAGCGGAAATGGAAGATCGGCTACGACGGCAATCTTGCCGTCTACGATCTGGTCCATACGCTCACGCACGAGATCGGCCATACGATCGGCCTCGACCACCCCGGCCGGAGCGGACATCTGATGTCGTTTCGGTACTCCGAGACGTTGGCCGGACTATCAGACGGCGATGTGCAAGGTGCGGTGACACTCTACGGGGTGCGGAAGCACACGATCGTGGAAGCCGACACCAAGGCGCCCGAGCCAACTCCGAGGGGAGAGGGCATCTCGACCATCGGGCGCAGCCTGACAGACGATCCGAGCTGAAGGCAAGCTGCCGTTGCACCATGCGCGAGTGAACCTGCGCTCGTGCGCGTGACGCTCGTGGCAGCGCGGCAAGCGGCGATATCGATCAGTCGGCGCTCGGCGGTGGCGCGGGGTCGGAGCGCACAATCGTACGCCTCGGCCCCGCACTTTAGGTCAGCCGATCTCGCCACGGTCGGCCCGGCGCGAGAACTCGGTCTGGCCGCCCGATGCCAGGATGCGGGCCTGCTCCACCCAGTTCTCGCGCTCGATGCGGCCCTTGAAATCCAACACCTGACTGACCCGCTCGATGTCGGCATTGGTCCAGTCGGCGATCTGCTCGTAGCGAGTGACGCCCATCGAGTTCAGCTTCTTCTCGATCAGCACGCCGATGCCGCGGATGCGCTTGAGGTCGTGACCCTCGCCGGGCCGACCGCCTGGCGACGCAGATCCCTGGCCCGGACGGAAAGCCTCGGAGCGGACTGAGCGCAAGCTCGAAAGGTCGCCGGTGCGAGGCTGGGCAGCAGGATCCTGGGTGCGTGTGCCCTGGTCGCGGATCGCATCGGCCAAACGCGATGGGCGTGGTGCCGTGGCGTCGACGGCAGGTGGGGCGGCCGGAGCAGCGGGCGCAGCCGGAGCAGCAGCTGGAACCGAAGCCGGCCGAGCCGCCTGGACGGCCCCGGCTGCTGCGGCTGCGATGGTCGTAACGGCGGCCGCCGCCGCTGCCGCGGGGGGTGGTGTCGCCGGCTTTGAGGCGGGGGTGGGCGTGCCGCCCGCCGGGGCCGCCGGGGCGGCGGCTGGAGTGGGCGGGCTGGCTGCTGGGACAGCGGGCTTTGCAGCTGGGACGGCGCCTGCCGGCCCGGCCGGCTTGGCGGCAGGTGCGGGCGTACCCGCTGCCGGGGCAGCGGGCGCGGCAGGTGGGGTGCCGGGTGCCGGAGCGGCCGCCGGTCTGATGGTCGCGGCGGCTATGGTCGCCGCTGCCGCTGCTGCTGCGGCGGCCGGACCAGCCGCGGGCGACGCAGCTGCAGCGGCGGGGGTCGTGACTGGAGGCTTGGCCGCGGGTGCTGCCGGTGGCTGTGCCGCCGGTGGACGTGGTGCCGCTGCGGCGGCTGCCGAGGCCGCTGCTGCGGCCGGACCAGTAGTCGCAGGCGACGCAGCCGCGGCGGCGGGTGTCGTGACTGGAGGCTTGGCGGCGGGTGCTGCCGGTGGCTGTGCCGCCGGTGGACGTGGTGCCGTTGCGGCGGCTGCCGAGGCCGCTGCTGCGGCCGGACCAGCCGCAGGCGATGCGGCCGCGGCGGCGGGTGTCGTGACTGGAGGCTTGGCGGCGGGTGTTGCCGGTGGCTGAGCCGCCGGTGGACGTGGTGCCGCTGCGGCGGCTGCCGAGGCCGCTGCTCCTGCCGCAGGGGCTGGCCTCGGAGGAGTCGACGGCGCCGGCGCCTGCGAGGCAGGTGCGGCGGTAGCGGCGGGACGTGCCGCAGGCGTGGCCGGCGCTCCGGACGGAGCGGCAGGAACCGGGGTCGATGGCGCCTGTACACGCGTGACGACCGGCGCGGCAGGCTTGGTGGCCGTTGCGCCAGCCTGACGGTCGAACTCACGGGAGTGCGCGGTGTCGCCGCCCCTTGCCAGGATTTGAGCCTGCTCGATCCAGTTCTCGCGTTGGATGCGGCCCTGGTAGCCGAGCAAACGATCGAAACGCTCGGTGTCGTTCGAGGCCCACTGCGCGATCTGGGCGTAGCGCGAGATGCCCTGGACGTTCAGCAGCTTCTCGATCTCGGGAGTGATGCCACCGATCCGTTGCAGGCTGTCGCGTGCACTGACGGCCGGCCTGGATGCCGGAGCTCCGGCAGTCGTGCCCGCAGCCGGAGCCGCAGGGTGCGCAGCGGCGACTGGTGCCGCAGGCGAACCGGGACGCGGAGGCGCTTGTGGTGCGGCCGGGGCAGCCTGGGTCTCGCGTGCGAAGGCGGCTCTGTCCGACACTGCGGCGGGCTGGATCGCGCCCGGTGCGGCGGCGGCTCGCGGCCCGGCGGGTGTCGTGTCGGCACGCTTTCCGGCGTCCGGCGTCGTCGCGGCGCTGGCTGCGGCGGCCGCGGCCAGCGCGGCGGCCGTTGCGGCGGCGGCCTCGACATCGCTGCGCAGGTTTCGCTCGGGCGCAACCGGGGGTGCGGCCACGACCGGCTGGGGTGCCTTCGCGGGCGGCGGAGCAGCCACGGGTGCCGACGTTGCCACGGGCGGCGCGACCGGAGGGCGGCGCTCGCCTTCGTCAGGCACGGGCCGGGCTCCCGCTATTTCACCGCGGGCGAGTCGAGTCGAGTAGTGGGTCTCCTTGCCCGTTGCGAGGATCTGAGCCTG
>JBFWQN010000180.1:0-9377 GCA_050249405.1 Hyphomicrobiaceae bacterium
GGTCGAGCGCCTCCGGCTTCAGGTTGAGGCCGCCGCCGGCCCGAAATGCGGCGCGCAGGGCCTCCTTGGTCAGCGTCTTATTGAAGCTCTGCTCGATGTGGTCGCGCAGGATAGCGAACGCCCCGGACGGCTCCTCGACAAAGAAGTCGAGGTAGTTTCCTGTAAAGCGGTCGATTACCTCCTCGTTGGCGACCTTGAAGGAGCAGCGCGTCAGCCACTCCCGCGTGGTCGCGGGATCAGTGTCCCAGGGCCGGGCCAACTCGTCGACCGCGGCCCGCTCGTCCTTGTTGAGGGACCGCCGAAACTCGGCCTCGTCGTTCGATCGAGAGGCCTTCCCAGGCAGATGCTGGAGATCAACGACACGAGCCTGCGAGACGAACACGCAGCGGTCTGTCGGGGATGCCTCCAGGCGCCGCTTGAAGGCGGCAATCACGCCCTCCCGTTCCAATGCGCGGAGCGTCCAGTTGCCGTTCGGTGCGTTGATCTTGGTCTGGTGCCAAGCAACGTGGTCATCATGCTCGACGGCAGCCTCGAAGCCGGCGAACTCCGGTCCGATGCCTTCGACCTTGAGGCTGCGGGCCCGGCCGGCTAGGACCTCGAGCAGCTTCAGGACCAACCATTTGGCCTCGTAGCGATTGCCGAGCTTACTGTGCAGCCCGCCGATGTTCGAAGTCACAGCCGCGATCCCTCAGGCAGCCGATGGGCTTGGCTTAATTCAGATCATCTGAATTCCAATACAGGCCACCGAATACAACCGTCGGAAATGATTTACCCACAAGGAGTTGGGGCACTGCAGAAAACAACATCTCCTTGATGCCCTTGGACGTTCAGAGTTGGAGAGCGGACGTATGAAATTCCAACTCACTCCGCGTTGAACCTGGACGCAACAGGACCGCTATCTCTGCACAGCGTCAATTAAGACGCTGGCGCGCAACGATTGTCACCCGAATCGGCCGGCGCCTGAGTGTCGTCGGCGTCTCTGCCGCGGCCGGGTGCGCCACGCGCGGCCCCGACCGCGGCAGAATTGCGATGCGCTTCATCCGGGTCGGTGCTGGTCGTCTACTTAACCCGTTCGCGACCAGGGAATTTACCCGACTGCGAAGATCGGGCAGCATGTTGGCGCTCCCGGCTTCCTTGGCGATTGTCACCCAGCTTGAGCACGGGCTGGTCGTCTCGCCGTGGAGCCTATTCTCGCCTATGTGCAGCCTCCAGGTTCTCAGCCATGTCCGTGGACGCCAGCCAAAGGGGGCCAGACCTCCTGCCCCCGGGAACGGTCGTCGGGGCCTACGTCATCCGGTCGATTTTAGGCACCGGTGGCTTCGGCGTCACCTATCGCGCCGAGCACAGCGGCCTCGGCAAGGAATTCGCACTGAAGGAGTATTTCCCGCGCGGCTACGCCCAACGCGAGGGCACCACGGTCAGCGCTTTCACCAATACCGGCCCCACCTACCGCTGGGGCCTCGACCGCTTTCTGCAGGAAGCCCGCGCTCTCGCCAAATTCCACCATCGCGCCATCGTCGGCGTCTCGAACGTGTTCGAGGCGAACGGCACCGCCTATATCGTGCTGTCATTCGAGCATGGCCGCGACATGCGCAAGTGGCGGGCCGAGCTTGGTCGCCCACCCAGCCAGGCCGAGCTCGACGCCGTCCTGGTCGACCTGCTCGATGCACTCGCCGAGCTGCACAAGATCGGTCTCATCCATCGCGATATCGCACCCGACAACATCTACATTCGTGCCGACGGCAGCCCGGTTCTGCTCGACTTCGGTGCAGCCCGCCACGCCGTCGGCGAGCACTCCGCCCAGATCTCGGCCATCGTGAAGAGCGGCTACTCACCGCCCGAGCAATATTCGACCGACAGCAAGGCACAGGGGCCCTGGTCCGACATCTACGCGCTCGGCGCCACGCTCTATGCGCAAGTAATCGGCCGTGCACCACCCGAGGCGGCGCTGCGCATGCTCGACGACACTTTCGAGCCGGCGGCGAAGATGGCTCCCGCCGGCTATCGGCCCGAGTTCCTCGCCGGCATCGACATGGCTTTGCAGCTGCCACCGAAGCAGCGCCCGCCGTCGGTCGACGAATGGCGAGCGAGCCTGTTGGCCATTGCTCCCGAGCGGCCAGTTGGCGCGAGCGGTCACGCCCCGGCTTCGACCTGCCGGGTTCCGGTGCTGCCGTTGCATGATGCGCAGGATGCGTTCGCCACCACCCCATCGCAGGTCGCACACGAGGGTACAAGCGGCTGGAGCCGATCGACAGTCGGCCTCGCGGGCATCGGACTGTTTTGCATCGTGGCGCTCGCGGGCATCGCCTCGATGCGTCCGAAGCAGATCGGCAGCGACGCGACCACCAACGTCCCGACCGATGCTGCCGCCCAGTGCACCCTGCTCGCGGCGATCCCTCTCGATCGTGCCGGCGACGGGCCCGGTGTGCATCTCGAAAACCTGGACGCTGCGGCCGCAACGGCATCCTGCCGGCGGGCCATATCCGTCGCCAGTTCAGCCGAGCTCCCTCGCATGCAGGCGCAATTCGGACAGGCACTGCGCGCCCAGGGCAACATGCCGGAAGCCACGCGCGCCCTACGTCTCGCCGCCAACGCCGGCCACGCCGAGGCCCAGGCGCTGTTGGGCGATTTCCTCTACGACGGAACGCCGCCTCTGGCTCCCGACAGGAAGGCTGCTTGCGATCTCTACGAGCGAGCCATGCAGGGTGGCAGCGCCTACGGCACGAGCAACTACGCCTTCTGCATTGCCAACGGCAGCGGCGGACGGCCGAGGGACGAGCGACGCGCCAGCCAGCTCTACCGGCAGGCGGCGGACGCCGGCTCGCGTGACGGCATGCTGCTCCTGGGCGTCGCCTACCGCGATGGCCATGGCCTGCCACTCTCCGTCAACGACGCAATCCGCTGGGTCGAGAAGGCAGCAGGGCTCGGCGAGGCGCGGGCCCACTACGTGCTCGCCGATCTCCATCACAGCGGCTATGGCGTCCCCCTCGACCGCAAGAAGGCCACCGAACTCTACCACCTGGCGAGGGCGGGCCTCGAGCGGATGGCGGCACGCAATCACATCGATGCCATCTCCGTGCTCGGCAGCATGCATCGCGACGGCGACGGGATGGGCAGCGATCCCGCGAGCGCCGCACGCCTCTACCAGAAAGCTTCCGACCTCGGCAGCTCCCACGCCATGAGCAACCTCGCCGATCTTTACGCGCGTGGCTCGGGCGTGACGCAGGACCTGCAGAAGGCCATGACCCTGTTGCGCACGGCGGTCGAGCGGGAGGACACGGGCGCCATGGTCAACCTCGGCATGCTTCATGCCGACGGCAAGGGGACTGCCCAGGACTATGACGATGCCATGCGGTGGTACCGCCGGGCCGCCGCCCTCGGCGACGGCCGCGCCATGGAGAAGATCGCCAACATGCATTTCAACGGGCACGGCGTGAAGGAGGACCACGTCGAGGCCATGCGCTGGTTCCAGCTCTCCGCGGACCGCGGCACGGCGTCGGCGATGAATAGCATCGGTGTGCTCACCGAGAACGGCCAGGGCGTCAGCAAGAGCCCCGTCGAGGCACGCCGCTGGTATTTGCGGGCAGCCGACCTCGGCAACGCCGACGCCATGCGCAATCTCGGCGTCCTCTACGAGGATGGCAGCGGTGTGAAGGTGGATGGCCGCGAGGCCGAGCGATGGTTCCGCCGCGCCGTTGACAGAAACGAGGACGTCGATGCGATGCACCGTTTAGGCGAGCTTTTCCGCAACGGCAAGACGGTGACGGCCAATCCGGCCGAGGCCATCAAGTGGTACCGGCGGGCGGTCGAGAAGGACCACGCCGAATCCATGGCCGCCCTCGGTATTCTCTACGAGCACGGCGAAGGCGCACCGCAGAACTACACCGAGGCGGCCCGCCTCTACCGCCTAAGCGCGGACAAGGGTAGCGGCACCGGCATGTACCTGCTCGCGAGCCTCTACGAGAATGGAAACGGCGTCGAAAAGGACTGTGCGCAGGCACGATCTTGGTACCAGAAATCGGCCGATGCCGGCGACGCCGATGCCAAGAAAAAGATCGCCAATGGCGGCCTCGCCTCCTGCCGTTGAGCCTTCAGCCCTCACTTCGGTTCCGATCAGCATCCTCGCAATGCCGAGCCAAGCGATCGGCGCGTCGGCCGGCGCGAGTTTCACCTCCCAGTCGGCTTCTTACGAAGCACTTGGCATTATCCGCCTTGTCCGCGTCCGAGAGCAGCCAGAGCAGCGGCGGCACCATGATCTCGGGCTTCAGCATCTTGTCTCGATTAGGGGCATCGCCGACTAGCGGCGTGTCGGTGACGCCGCTCCGCACGACGCGCCGACTGACAGCTGGGGCAGAACTCGGCACGTGTGCAAAACAGGTTTAGAACCCCCGCACGTTTTCCGAGTCGGGTCAGGCTCGCCCGGTGACGGGTTGAAGCCGACCAACGCGACGGTGGTCGGTGGTCGGTGGTCACCCTGAACCGATCGATTGCCACCATGCAAGCGTCAGTACAATTGAAGCGCAGCAAAATCTGGCACGCATGCCTGACGCTTGGAGAGCAAGAAAGACACATGCAGTCAGATCATCCGTATCTGCGTTCGTGTGCAGAAGGCCCGTCGCGTCGAACGGTCGACGGTCGTTGTCAAACCATCACGTCACCAGTGACCACGATGCTCTGTTTTGCGGACTCAACGCTCCTCGTCGCCGATGTCCGCTGAACGGGCTATTGCGACGTCATGTCAGCACAAATCCTTCTACTGAGCGTCGGACATGCCCGACGTCGGCTTCCTCTGCTTCTCGACCGTCAGGCGCGGTAGAGGACCCGTCCCTCGAACAACCGGCGAGCCGTGCGGTAGACGGCGGCATACTCGGCGATGGGGTTCGCTCCGTTTTTGTCGGCTGTGACCTTGGCATCCACGACAATCAGTCCCGACGGATGACCTATGCGGATCGAGGTGGCATCGGCCACAAGGCCGCATGCCATGGCATTCGGGATCGAGCCCTTGAGGCGTGTCGCGACGGAGAGGCAGAGCGCGCCGGTGAGTGGCGTGGCGCGGTGCGGCTGACCGTTCGAGATGACGCGCACGCCGATGTCCATGTCTCCCGGTGAGAGTTGCCGGCCGGAGAGCGTCGTCATGGCGACCGGCGGTGCCACAAAGGCGATGCCCGGGCCGCTGATCGCCCCCGCCGTCTCGAGGTCCGGCGCGATGCCCATGGCAACCGAAGCCGCGCGCCTGATGGCCTCCAGCTTTGCCAGCAGCGGTGCATTAGCCTCGATCTCGCTCGGCTTCTCGGTGGCGGTGGCGCCGACCGTCTCGGCCGCGACGTAGCAGACGGGATTGGCGGCATCGACCAGGGTCGCTGGAATGCGTCCGAGGCCGGCAACATCGAGCATATCGGTTGCGCGACCGGTAGGGAGCAGCCGCCCGGTGCGTGCGCCACCCGGCGAAAGGAACTCGAGGCGGATGGGGGAGCCGGTGCCGGCGACGCCGTCGATCGCCATGTCGCCCGCGACGGCGGCCTCCTCGCCGTCCATGCGGAAGCGGCTGACGATGATCTTTCCAGTGTTCGTGTTGTGGATGCGGACAACGGCTTCTGGATCCGCAGGGCGCGCCACGAGGCCTTCATCGACGGCGAAAGGCCCCATCGCCGACGACATGTTCCCGCAATTGCCGCCGTAGTCGACGTGCGCGCGCTCGATACGCACCTGCGCGAACGTATAGTCGATGTCCGCGTCGGGGCGGCTCGGATGGCCGACCACGCAAACCTTCGAAAGGGACGAGACGCCGCCGCCCATGCCGTCCAGCTGGCGCATGCTGGGATCGGGGGAGCCCATGAACGCGAGAAAGATCGGCGCCCACTCGTCCCGGTTGGCCGGGAGGTCCCGGGCATGGAGGACGACGGCCTTCGACGTGCCGCCGCGCATGAAGACGGCGGGTAGCTTTCGTTGCGGCATGGACGCCTCGTGGCTGTGGTCGCGGCTCACGCGAGAAGCTATGCCGTTCGACGGTACGAGGGAAGGTGACCGTCGGCTCAGCGATGAGGTCCTGGGCGTGACAACGGTTTGATGCGTCCTCGGCTGGAGTGCCGTGCCGAGCTTTTCCGTGGCGCCTTGGGCGGTGTGTGCGCCGTCCAGGCGGCCAGCGTCTTCCGGAGATCGGCGAGCAGTTGCTCGATGAGGGGACGCCTTGCAAGCCAAGTGAGGTGGCGCCCCTGCGCCTCCTGGACGGCATCACGGACGGCGCTCCGATCGACCAGACCCATGGCGGCGAGCGCCTTCGCCATCGCGACCCCGTCCATGATCGGCCGTGGGGGTCTCGACGGCGGCCGACGCCTGGCCAGCGGACGCTTCTCGAACCCCTTGGCCGACTTCTGCAGGCCGACAGAGGACAGCTTCACGTAGCTTGCAGCGTTGCCGACAACATGGCCCTTGCCCTTGGCCTCGAGCGCCAGACCCTCCTCAGCGAAAAGCATCTCAAGGTCGTCCCAGGTCGACGCCTGGTCGAGGCGCTCCGTCAGCCGCTCGGCAAACGTCCGCGCCTGCCGCCGACTCCACTGCGAGCGTCCTGTCTTCGCGCCACGCTTGGCGGTGTAGGTGGCGCGCGAGCCCGGCTTCCTCGACAGGCCGTCGGTCAGCTCGGGATCAAAGGCATGCGCCGGCACGACCTCGAACCCGTATTCATCGGACAATTGCCGCATGATGCCATCCCAGAGGCGCCAGTCGTGGTTGGTCTTCCAGGCACGGCCGTCCACCGGCGACACGCGGTTCAGCATGATGTGGAGATGTCGGTGCGGCTTGTCGCCGTGGCCGACGATGAGCGCCTGGTGGTCGGCGAGGCCCGCCAGGTGAAGCGTCTTGATCGCGATTTCCTGCATGGCCTCGGGGGTGGGACGTTCGCGCTCGGCCCAGGCGATCATCAGATGGTAGCACGGATTCAGGCAGCGCCGGGAAAGCGCGGCCGTCGCCGTCATGATCCTGGCGGCGGCGTCCGGGTCGGCGTCGGGCAGGTTGTGGCCGAACATCCAGGCGACGCGATCAGGACTCGGTGGCCGCTCCCGCCCCTCGATCAGATAGCGGGCGAGGGCGAAGAAGTCGCTGGTGGGCTTCTCGGCCTGGGCGAGCATGGCTCAGAGCCGCTTCACGGCATCCATCACGGCGGCGAGGGCCTGGCGCGCCTCGGCCTCGATCAGATGCAGGTTCATGACGTTCGCCTGGTGCGCCACCTGGTTCAGGTTGTTGCCGATGCGGGCGAGCTCGCGCAGTGCGGCGGCGTTGGCCCGCCGATGGGGCAGCCCGGTGCGCTGTCGGCCGATATGTGCCTCGACGACATGGCGCAGAAGGCACGATAGGGTCACGCTCCGCTCACCCGCCTCGGCATCGAGCGCGTCGTAGGCGTCGAGATCGACCCGGAAGTACACCTGCCGGGGATGTGGTGTCTTCTCGTCGGAGACCCCTTTGCGATAACCCTTCGACGGCATGCAAAACGGCTTTCTTGCGTGGTCGGCGGCCGGAGGCGGTGGTGCAGCGGCCACACGCTGCGTTCCCGCCTTTCTGGACCCATTTTGTCCAGAAAGGCATACCTCGCCACCTTCCTTTTATTCTGGCCTTCTCTTCTTTTTGGCTCCAAGTCGGCTGCCTTCCCTTTCGGCAGTGTGATCATATTCGGGCAACAGTCGCTATCGTCTCTCGGGAGGGTTTTCAGAGGACTTTGGACCCACAGGGGATACGGGACTGCATTTGATCGTTCAAAATCAAGCTGCGCGCCTTCGGCGCGGTCTGGCGGGGGCTCTGCCCCCTGCACCCCCGGAGTATTTCTGCGAAAATGATGGGGCGGAGTGTATACATGTTCGCCTTGTCAGCGAAATCGGTGGGAGCGGGACGCGCCCGGGGCCACGAAGTCGCTCGTCGGACGACGGATGTGCGGTGCCGTTGCCATGAAGCCCTGCTCGAGGGTTCGTCGCCTGGGTGACGCGACACGGCGGCCGGCATAAGGATCGCTTTCATGTAGCGCCGCGATGGCCTCGAAGGGGACGGCCGCCAGCGCATCCGGTGCCACACCGAGAACGTCAGCGAGTGCGAGGAGGGTGTGGACGGCCCAATCGCGCCGATCCGCGTCGGACAAGCGGTTGCCGGTGACAGCCTCGTCCAGATGGAATGTCCAGCCGGTCTTGTCAGTCTTGGGCTCGATCCAGCATTCCAGGCTGCCTTTCCCGCCAAGATAAACCCGCTCGAGGCCATCTGCGTTACGAGTGAAGGTCACGATCATGGGAGCAGCATCGGTCGCGGCGCCATGGTTGGGCAAGATCCTTGGCGATGACGAAAGCAGGCATTCGAGCGTGCGAGCCGAATGGGTCGAGGAGTGTGGCACGGCTGCCAAGCCGACACAAGACAGCACGGCCCTCGCGGCGCTGCATCGTATGGAGCCGGGTCCTTCGCGGAGGGCCTTCACCCCCGGCGCGCCAGCGGGCCCTCCGCGAAGGACCCGGCGGAAGGCGGCGTCCGCGTGCGCGTTGCAGCGGTGGTGAGGGCTCCCGAGCGGCTGGGCGATATCGACAACCGCACTGGCGCAACGGCGGGCATAACCGGCCGTCGTCGTTGTTTGGCAGTATGCCGCGACCTGATTACCGAGATGTCTCCGCTTTTGCGCTAGAATCCGAAGGAATTCAATGGCTTGGCCCGCTGAGCGCGATTTCGTCGCCTCGGTAGTCAAGTCACTGATCGGCAATGGCTTTCCGACGCTGCGGCGGAGGCATCTGGATAATCAGGTGCCGTCAAGGTGCAGCCTGGAGAGGCGATGATCGTCGAAAGTGATGGCGCTCCTGAGACAATACGCTTCAAGAGCGATGCATAATAGTGTTGTTGATAGTTCTGAAGATGGCAACAGCGCGTGTGCGAATCGGCTATGCGGCGGGAACCAGCACAGATGTCAACGCAAGAAGGACTTGCGGGAAGTCGTCTCAATGGGGTAAAGTAAGAACAGATGCCCATAGCCAGTTGATCTGCTAACGGGTACGAAGGGAAGCACGCGGAACATGCGCCAATTCGCGGAGTGGGATTTGCTGCGGATGCAGCGCGAGCAGTACCTGCATGATCGGCGCAATCATGCTGACGTGATGTCCCTGCCCCGAGGCGATCGGTTAAAGCACTACGGTCTTCATTTTGCAAAGTACGTCGGCCGCCTAGCGCGTTCGTTGGACGAGGTGCCCGAGCATCGAACTCCTGTGGATGTCCTTCTGATTGCACTTAGTGCAGCAAATACATTGCAAATTAATCTTGCGACTACCAATTTAAGGCCTACAGTCGGGATTGGCGATGATCTGCGGCGGTTTGCTGATGCTGTGGGTCGTTTCGCTGATGCTTGTGAAAAAATAGATCAT
>JBFWQN010000181.1:0-9374 GCA_050249405.1 Hyphomicrobiaceae bacterium
CGATCGCCCTTGATTTCCGCCGTCTCTCCGCCGGGGCCCCTCCTGGCGAGGATGCCGCAGCCGACGCCGCAATACGGGCAGGTGGTCCTGGTCCAGCCGCCTGTGCTCATACCGCGTCTCACCCCGTTGCGCGCGGCAGAAGGGCCGCACCGTCGATCAGAATGCGACCGTTCTCGACCTTCAGCGCGAACCTCGCGACGCTGCCTTCATCGGCACCTTGCGCCTTGCCGCTTTCGAGCGAGATCACCCAGTTGTGCAACGGGCAGGTGACGGCGGCGCCGTGCACGATGCCCTGGCTCAAGGGGCCGGCCTTGTGCGGGCAGCGGTCCTCGAGAGCAAAGACCTGATCGGTCGCGGTGCGGAAAATCGCGATGCAGCCCTGTTTGCGCTTGACGAGACGCGCGCCCTGCCGCGGCACGTCGTCCAGCGCCCCGATGTCGATCCAGGCCTTGTCCTGCATCGTCATTCTGCAGCCTCCAGCCTGGCGAGATCCGCCATGGGACGAAACTCGTGTGCGTCCTTGCCTTGGGCGCGCTCGGCCCACGGATCACGCTGGACGAAGGATTGGGACGTCACGAAGCGGGCTCGAAGCGCGCCGCGTCGCTCGAGATCGGCCACGACCTGCGTGCGGATCTGGTCGATGCCGACCCGCTTCGCCCATTTGTAGATGCGCTCGAGATAGCGCCCCTGCTCGCGGTAGAGCTGCACCAGAGCCGCGATGATCTCGATGGTCTCGGCTTCTGTCTCGACGTGGCACAGCAGCTCGGTGCCCTTGATGTCGAGTCCTGCGGCACCTGCGAAGTGGATGTCGTAGCCGCTGTCGACGCAGATGACACCGACGTCCTTGCAGGTCGCCTCGGCGCAATTGCGCGGGCAGCCCGACACCGCCATCTTGACCTTGGCTGGCGTCCACGAGCCCCACATGAATTTCTCGATCTTGACGCCAAGACCGGTCGAATCCTGGGTGCCGAAACGGCACCAGTCGGTCCCGACACAGGTCTTTACGGTACGCAGCCCCTTGGCGTAAGCCGCGCCGGATACCATCCCGGCCGCGTTGAGATCCGCCCACACGGCCGGCAGATCTTCCTTTCTGACGCCGAGCATGTCGATGCGCTGGCCACCGGTGACCTTCACCGTCGGAATGGCGAACTTGTCGACGACGTCGGCGATGGCGCGCAGCTCCTTCGCCGACGTCAGCCCTCCCCACATGCGCGGTACGACCGAGAACGTCCCGTCCTTCTGGATGTTGGCGTGAACGCGCTCGTTGATGTAGCGCGACTGGCTGTCATCGGCGTAGTCGCCGGGCCAGGTGGCCAGCAGATAGTAGTTCAATGCCGGCCGACATTTCGCGCAACCGGTCGACGACCTCCATTCGAGCGCCTGCATCAGCGCCGGTATCGACTTCAGCTCACGTGCCACGATCAGCCGGCGCACGTCGTCGTGGCCGAAGCTCGTACAGCCGCACATCGGCTGGACTGCCGACGGATTGTATCCGTCGCCGAGCGTCAGCTTGAGCAGTTGCTCGACGAGGCCGGTGCAGGAGCCGCATGATGCCGACGCCTTGGTATGCGCTCGGACCCCGTCCAGCGTGGCGAGGCCGAGCGTCGCGATGGCGCCGGTGATCTTGCCCTTGCACACGCCATTGCAGCCGCAGATTTCGGCGGCGTCGGGCAGCGCCGCGACGGCAGCCAATGGATCCTGTGCGGCGCCTCCGGCATAGCCCGGGCCGAAGATCAGCGTCTCACGCATCGGCGAGATGTCGGTTCCGGTCTTCAACAGATCGAAGAACCACGCCCCGTCCGACGTATCGCCATACATGACTGCGCCGATGAGGCGATCGTCCTTCAGCACGAGGCGCTTGTAGACGCCGCGCGCGGCATCGCGCAGCACGATCTCCTGGCGATCCTTGGCCTCGGCAAAATCGCCGATCGAAAAAAGATTGATGCCAGTCACCTTGAGCTTCGTCGCCGTCGCGCTCGACTTGAATGTGGCACTGACATCGCCCGCGAGCCGGGCCGCCACGACATTGGCCATCTCGTAGAGTGGCGCGACGAGCCCGAAGACTTGGCCCTCCGCCTCGGCGCACTCGCCGAGCGCGTAGATGTCGGTATCCGAGGTCTGCATTCCGGCATCGACCACGATGCCGCGATTGACCTGGAGACCCGCGGCCCTGGCCAGGCCGGCATTCGGACGGATGCCGACTGCCATGACGACGATATCGGCGGGCAATTCGGTGCCATCCTCCAGGACGACGCCCCGCACGCTTGCCGGGCCGAGACGGATATCCGTCGACAGCAGCGCTTTTGTGTTGGCTTTCGTGATGACGCGGATGCCGCGTTGCTCGACCGCCTTCTCCAGCAGATGTCCGGCGGCGGCATCGAGCTGGCGCTCCATCAGCGTTGGCATCAGGTGGAGGACGGTCACGTCCATGCCCTGGTCCTTGAGACCGGCAGCGGCTTCCAGGCCGAGCAGCCCGCCGCCGATCACGACGGCCCGCCCGCGCGATTTGGCCGCGAGCAGCATCGCATTGACGTCATCGAGGTCGCGGTAGGTGAGGACGCCGGCCAGATCGTGCCCCGGAACGGGGATGACGATCGGCATGGAGCCGGTCGCGATGATGAGCTTGTCGTAGGGCGCCACGACGCCGTGCTCGGAAGTGACCGTTCGCGCCTTGCGATCGATCGAGACGACTTTGTGCCCCTTGTAGAGCGTGATGCCGTGCTCGACGTACCAGCCATCGCCGTGGATCACAATCTCGTCGAAGGATTTCACGCCCGACAACACCGGTGACAGCAGGATCCGGTCGTAATTCACGCGCGGCTCGGCATTGAAGATCGTGATCGCATACGCCCCGGGCGCTGCTTCGATCAGCCTCTCGAGCGCACGACCGGGGGCCATGCCATTGCCGACGACGACGAGTTTCTGGGTCATGGATGTCTCCCGCTCACGCTGCCTTGGGGTTTCCGCTGGCCGGCGAGCCGTGGGCGATCCGCGCGCGCTTGGACCGGATCGCCGCGACCAGCTCAGGAGAGGGATTGGCGCCGCCTTCGTACGCCTCCAGGAAATCAAGGAGCTCCTGGCGGTAGGCGTAGTAGTCGGGGTGCTCGAGCAGGGCTTTTCGCGTGCGCGGGCGTGGCAGGGTCACGTCCATGACATTGCCGATGCGCGCATTCGGGCCGTTCGACATCATCACGACCCGGTCGGCGAGCAGAATGGCCTCGTCGACATCGTGGGTGACGCAGATGGCCGTTACCTTGGTGCGACTCCACACCTCCATGAGCACCTCCTGCAGCTCCCAGCGCGTCAGGCTGTCGAGCATGCCGAACGGCTCGTCGAGCAGCAGGAGTTTGGGTGATAGTGCGAAAGCGCGCGCGATGCCGACACGCTGCTTCATGCCGTTCGACAGGGCGGTGGCGGGCTTGTTGAAGGCATCGCCGAGTCCGACACGGTCCAGATAATAGGCACAGATGTCGTCGCGCTCGGCCCGCGAGGCATGCGGGTAGACGCGATCGACACCGAGGGCCACGTTCTCGAATGCCGTCAGCCAGGGGAACAGGGACGGCGCCTGGAACACGACGGCGCGCTCGGGCCCGGCCGCATCGACCTGCTTTCCGTCGAGGAAGATGCCGCCGACCGAGATATCGTTGAGGCCGGCCGCCATCGATAGCACCGTGGACTTGCCGCAGCCGGAGTGACCGATCAGAGAAAGGAACTCGCCTTTTCTGACCTTGAGATCGAAACCGTCCACGACCGTGAGCGGTCCCTTCGGCGTCGGAAAGATTTTCGAGATTTGCGAGAAATCGAGGTAGCGCTCCTCGCGCGGCGAGGTGGCGGCCGCCAGGTAGGCCTTGGGTAGCCGGCGCTTCGACTGGCCGACCGAGATCGGGACGACATTCGGCAGGACGCGGGAGGCATCGCTTTCGGCCGCACGATCGGCGGCGATGTCGATCAGGTAGTTTGTGATCTCGAGCCTGAGCGCCTTGAAGGCCGGATCCTCGCCCATCGTGACGTGATTTCGTGGACGTGGCAGGTCGACACGAAACTCCCGGCCGAGCGTGGCGCGAGGACCGGGCATGAGGGGGATAATTCGGTCGGCGAGCAGGATCGCCTCGTCCACGTCGTTGGTGATCAGGATCACCGTGCGGCGCTCCTGCTCCCAGATCTGGCTGATCTCGTCCTGCAGCTTGGCGCGCGTCAGCGCATCGAGCGCCGACAGCGGCTCGTCGAGCAGAAGGATCTCTGGGCTCATCGCCAGCGCGCGGGCGACGGCGACACGCTGGCGCATGCCGCCGGACAGCTCCGACGGCAGGCGGTCCTTGGCATGGCTCAAGCCGACCATCTCGATGTAGTGGGAGATGCGTTTGGCACGCTGTGCCCGGCTCTCGCGCGCAAAAACCTGATCGACAGCGAGCCCGATGTTTCCGGCGACGGTGAGCCACGGCATCAGCGAGTATGACTGGAACACGATGCCGCGATCGGGTCCGGCGCCTTCGATGGGTTTGCCGCGCAGCGTGACGATGCCGCTGTCGGGTTGCACGAGACCGGCAATTGTCGAGATCAGCGTCGTCTTGCCGGAACCAGAAAAACCGACGATGGCGACGAATTCGCCCTCTTCGACCTTAAGATTGACGTTGGCCAGCACATCGGTGCGCGCCGCGCCGCTGCCATAGGCTTTGGACACGCCAGTCAGCTCGAGGAATGCCATGTGATCCTCCTCAGCGATGGGTGGTGTAGGTGAAGGCCGCTTGCAGCGTGTACATCACGCGGTCGAGCAGAAAGCCGATGATGCCGATCGTGAGAACGGCGACCATGATGTTGCCCAGCGAGCTCGAGGACCCGTTCTGGAACTCGTCCCAGATGAATTTGCCGAGCCCCGGATTCTGCGCGAGCATCTCGGCGGCGATCAGCACCATCCAACCCACGCCCAGCGACAGGCGCATGCCCGTGAAGATCAGCGGCAGCGCCGACGGCAGCACGAGCTTCGTGATCGTGCGCCCCGTCGGCAGTTGCAGCACACGGCCAACGTTGAGCAGGTCCTTGTCGATCGAGGCGACACCGAGGGAGGTATTGATCAGCGTCGGCCACATGGAGCAGAGCGTGACCGTGATCGCGGAGATGAGCAGCGACTTGGGCAGCCACTCGTAGGGCGTGGCATAGGCCGCTGAAACGACCATCGTGACGATCGGCAGCCAGGCGAGTGGCGACACGGGCTTGAAGATCTGGATCAGCGGATTGAGCGCGCCGTTCACGGACTTCGACAGGCCGCACATGATTCCAACGGGCACGGCGATCAGGGAGGCGATGAGAAACCCGAGCGCGACTGTGACCAGCGAGGTCCAGATCTGGTCGATGTAGGTCGGCTTGCCGGTATAGTTGCGGTGGCGGACCTGGTTTGACTGCCCGGCTGCCGCGAGCTTTGCATTGCGCTCGTCCTGACGCTGGTAGAAGGCTTTCTCTTTCGCCCGCTCAGCCAAATGATCGGAATGGAGCGATAGCGCCTGGCTCCAGACTTGAACGGGCCCCGGGATCGCACCGAGCGAGGTCTTGACCTGGGGTGCTGCCCAGGCCCACACGCCGAGAAAAGCAGCTATGCCGATGAGTGGCACGCACAGCTGCTGCCACAAATCTTTCATCTGGGAACGGACGCTGTCTCCGGCTGCCATCCGCAAAACTGGGACGAGGAAGCCCAGCCCGACGACGCTCAACGTTCCACTCAGACGATTGAGAACGTGGAACGTCCGCTGCCGGCGCCTCGTCCTGGCGTCGTCTGCCGTGGCGTCGAGCACATCGTGAGCCATCGCCATGTTCGTCTCCCAAGATCCCCACGCCAGCGCCGGCGCGCATGCCTGTGGCGCTGGAATCGTCGTGCGTTGCCGCCGATCAGCCGCCGACCACGTTGGCGCCTTCCACCCGTTGGCCGGCCTTGAGGCCGATCTTCAGGCTGTCCAGGTAGGCATTGGGCTTGCGCCCGTCGTAGGGGATGCCGTCGATGAAGTCGGATGCCGGGACAGGCGGGCGGTAGCCGTCGCTGCCGGTCGGGAAGTCAGCGGCTTTGGCCTTG
The DNA here is from genome assembly GCA_050249405.1 of Hyphomicrobiaceae bacterium. Taxonomy (GTDB): domain Bacteria; phylum Pseudomonadota; class Alphaproteobacteria; order Rhizobiales; family Hyphomicrobiaceae. The sequence goes on from JBFWQN010000181.1 coordinate 6,062, forward strand.
CCGGCCGCGACCAGCTGCTCGGCGGCCTTCATGTAGAGGTCGGGCCGGTAGACGCTGTTGGCCGTCTGCGCGAACCAGGCATCGTCCTTAGCGTCCGGGATCTGCCCCCATCGCCGCATTTGCGTGAGATACCAGACGGCATCGGATATGAAGGGATAGGTCGCGAAGTGGCGGAAGAACACGTTGAAAGCAGGAATCGGCCGCTTGTCGCCCTTCTCGTACTCGAATGTGCCGGTCATGGAGTTGGCGATGACCTTGGCGTCTGCCCCGACGTACTCGGACTTCGCGAGCATCGCCACAGCCTTCTCGCGATTTGCGTTGTTGTTCTCGTCGAGCCACATCGCTGCACGGATCAGCGCCCTGGTGAGCGCGAGTGTCGTAAGCGGGTTCTTTTCGGCAAAGGCAGCGGTAATGCCGAACACTTTCTCGGGATTGTTTTTCCAGATCTCGTAGTCGGTGATCACGGGCACGCCGATCCCCTTGAACACGGCAGCCTGGTTCCAAGGCTCGCCGACGCAATAGCCGTGGATGGTTCCGGCTTCGAGCGTGGCGGGCATTTGCGGCGGCGGCGTCACCGAAAGCAGCGCCTGCGCCTGGATCGTGCCGGAGACGTCGGTTGGCGAATAGAATCCAGGGTGAATGCCGCCGGCGGCCAGCCAATAGCGCAGCTCGTAATTGTGGGTGGAGACCGGGAACACCATGCCCATCTTGAAGGGCTTGCCTTCGCCGCGCAGCTTCTCGATGGCTGGCTTCAGCGTCGCCGCCGAGATCGGGTGCACGGGCTTGCCGTCGGGGCCCTTCGGAATAAGCGGCTTCATCATCTCCCAGATGGCATTCGAGACCGTGATCCCGTTGCCGTTCAAATCCATCGAGAAGGGCGTGATAATGTGAGCCTTGGTGCCGAACCCGATGGTGGCGGCCAGCGGCTGGCCGGCCAGCATATGGGCGCCGTCGAGCTCGCCGGTGATGACTCGGTCGAGCAGCACCTTCCAGTTCGCCTGCGCCTCGAGCGTGACGAACAGGCCCTCGTCCTCGAAAAACCCGAGCTCCTTGGCGACGGCCAAGGGAGCCATGTCGGTCAGCTTGATGAAGCCGAGCTTCAACTCGTCCTTCTCGACGGACGCGGCTGCACGCGCCGGTCTCAGGCCGAGCGCCGCCATCCCCGCCAGGGAGCCGCCGGCGAGGACGACTTGACGCCGATCCATCGCGAGTGAGCGGGCTGGCCGTTTGGATTTTTCGTGGCTCATGACGATCTCTTTCTCCAGACGAGTGCCTGAACGCCAAACGCCGCGCGATCGAGGCGACGCCCCGAAGGGGAGCCCTGCCTCGACCGGCGGCGTTGCCGGTTGCCCGGGTGATCGGGCGCTTGTTTCCTATGGATCAGCCATCGTTGGCCTGCCGACGCCCTCGATCATGATCGAAGTAGGGTCGGATCCGATGTCGCTACGATTGCTGCAGCGCACGCTTTGGGACAAGTCCAAAGAACAAGCAAAACAGCGATGTTTTTTAGTCGGAATGCCCGCCGATTGCGCACTGCACCATCAAACGTGGCGCGAGACATCCGCGGTTTTCATGGCCGTGACGTAGTCGTCGATCGCCTCGGGGTCGAAAATCCGGCCGTCGAAAAAGCCATCGGGCCCGAGCGAGAGGCGGCCCGTGCTCGAGCCGACGGGAATTTCCTCCGTCAACGCGCCTTCGACTTTCGCGTTGGCTGACGGCAGCGCGATCCCCATCGGTGCGAGCGCCGCCCGGTAGATGTCCGGCCGAAACGTGCTCCTCGCGATTTCGACGGTTTGCGGGGTCAACTCGGCGTCGCTCCAGCGCGCCATTTGCGCGAGGAACCACAACGCGTGACTGGTCCAGGGAAACGTGGCGGCGTGTGCCGCGAACTGCAGGAAGCCCGGAACGTGCCGGGGTGAGCCATCCGGGGACTGGAGGACGCGCGATAGCCCTGGGAGAAGATGCGTGCGGTCGAGCGCCAGATAATCGGGTCGCGCCAGCAAGGCAGCGAGCTCGGCACGATTTTCGTCGGCATCGCACCACACGGCCGCAGCGTAGATGGCGCGCACCAGGGCCTGGGTCTGCGCGGGGCGACCTTCGGCCCACGTCCTGCGCACGGCCAAGACCTTCTCGGGGCTCGAGCGCCAGATGTGGCTCTTTGTCGTCGCGATGACGCCGGCGCCGGTTGCCGCAGCGACGCTACCCCATGGCTCCCCGGCACAGAAGCCATCGATATGGCCGCTTGCCAGCGCCGACGGCATCAGCGAGGGAGGAAGCACGACGAGTTGGACGTCGCGCCTCGGGATCAAGCCGCCGGTCGCCAGCCAATAGGCGAGCTCGTAATGGTGGGCAGAGTACCGGTGCACGATGGCGAGCACTGGTAAGGGCTGATTCCGGGACTTGATCTCGGCGACGGCCGACGTCAGTGCCGAAAGCGTCGTGCGCGGGTCGAAGTCCGCCGAGGCACCGTGATCGACGAGCTTTTGCCACAGCGTCGTCGAGAGTGTGACGGTGTTCCCGCCGAAGCCGAGCGCCATGGGCGCGACGAGTGGCGTCGGTAGCGGTGCCAGCCCGAGATTTGTCGCGATCGGCAGGGGGGCCAGCACGTGCGCGACGTCGAGCTGCGAAACGGCGAGCCGGTCGCGGAGCGTGGCCCATGACGTCTCCCGCGTCAGGATCAGGTCCAGGCCTTCCCGCTCGGCAAACCCCATCTCGCGCGCAACGATCACCGGTGCCGCATCGAGCAGGGGAATGAAGCCTGCGCGGATCGTGGAGACCGATCCATGTCGATTACTTCCGGTCATGCGCCGTCCTTGCCGTCCAAGAGGCCCGCGGCCAGGATCAGACTATCCGCGACGTCGACGATCCGCCGGCTCTGGTTCATGGCCGTCCGGCGCAAAAGCGCATAGGCATCGGGCTCGCTCAAGCCGCGCGTCTGCATGAGGATGGCCTTGGCCCGGTCGACCGTCTTGCGCGACAGAAGCTCGTGGCGGGCCTGCTCCAGCTCCCGCCGCATGCGGTCGAAGGCGTTGAAGCGGCTGATGGCCATGTCGAGAATTGGTTTGACACGCTCTTTCTTCAAACCATCGACGATGTACGCCGATATGCCAGCCTCGATGGCAGCCTCGGTCGAGGCCTGATCCGACCTGTCGACGAACATCGCGACGGGCCTCTTCACGGCACGGGAAACCTGGAGCATGTCCTCGAGCTGGTCGCGATTGGGGTTTTCCAGATCGATGAAGATCACGTCCGGATCGGCCTCGACGATGCGCCGCATGACGTCGGCGACGTCGTGGATGACGACGACGAACGT
>JBFWQN010000182.1:0-9297 GCA_050249405.1 Hyphomicrobiaceae bacterium
CACCGCCCCACATGTAGTCGGAGCCGGAGCCGCCGATCAGAGTGTCGTTGCCGATGCCACCGTTGCCGCCATAGAGGGTGTCATTGCCTTCGCCGCCGGCAAGGTAGGCACTCCCACCCGAGGAGCCGACGGCGAGGACGTCGTTTCCCATGCCGCCGGCAAGATAATCGATGCCAGTCGTTGCCGCGCCGAAGCCCCCGCCGAACAGCCAGTCGTTGCCGCCGCCGCCGATCAGGCTGTCGCTGCCATCTCCGCCATAAAGGAAGGCCGCACCGCTCGTCGCCGCGATGTAGTCGTTTCCTTCATCACCCAAGGCGACGTCGCCGACGCTGCCCGAAGCGCCGTTCCCGGTGTAGATCGTATCGTTGCCGCCACCGCCGACGATATAATCGAGGCCGTCGAGCCCCCACAAGTTGTTGGCGTTCCCGTCGCCGATCAGGATGTCGGAAACGTCACCGGACAAGGTGCTCGCCGTGCCGAATGCGCCTTCGATCCCGGAAAGGGTATCGAACAGACCAAACCCGTCCATGGCGAAGCCGGATGCGAGATCGACGTAGACGCCCGAGTTTCCGCCTCTGGAAGCGTCATAGCCGAAGGAAACGTAGTCGAGGCCGGTGCCGCCGATCAGTCGATCGCTGCCCGATCCCCCTTCGAGGGTATCGTCTCCTTCTCCGCCGTCGATGGTATCGTTGCCCGCCCCTGCCGACAGATACTGCGCATAGATGTTTTCGACCGTCGCGACGGGATAGCCGCTACGCCGTACCTGAACGCCGCCCGTGATGCTGTCATCGCCATCCAGGGACAGGCCGGTCTGCAGCAGAGCCGCAAGGCCGAGCGAAAAGTCCGCGACCTCGCCGGAGCCGGTGTGAGAGAGGGCGTGACGCCCGTCTCCGTCGGCCCAGGTGGCCGAGATGCCGGTCGCCGCGCCCCCGGTGGCGTGGCCGGTGCCATCGTAGGTGAAGCCCGATCCGGCGATCGTCAGATCACCGCTGGAGGACAGGCCGAGGCCGCCTATGGAGGTGAGATGGAAGGTCAGGCGACTCTCGGTCGCTTCCGAGACGGTCCAGCTCTGACTCCCGGTTGTGAAATCGTAGAACCACTGCGCTCTGACGAACTGCCTCAGCAGCTCGTTGGGGTAGTTGGGCAGCGCGCCAGTGGCGTCCGGCTCGAATGCCTGGAACCGGACCGACCTGCCTGCAGTAATCGAGACCACGCAAACCTCCGTTTACGCAATGTCTGATGGGAGTGCCACGGCGAGCGCCAGTTGTCCAGGCGATCCGCTGCTCCATCGATGAGGTCTGCTTGCCAATTCGTGGCCGCGCCTTGCGCTGCAGGCCGTCACGTGGTCGATGCGCCAAGTGTGCCCCCGTGGCAACGCCGCGATGTCCTGCCCCGCTTGAGGCAGCAATCCCGACGCGATAACAGCGACCCATGAGCGACAGACCGATTCTCCCCGGCCCCGGCCCGATCGAGCCCGTTCCGCTGAAGACGGCGCTGGAAGAGCGCTATCTCGCCTACGCGCTGAAGACCATCATGGACCGGGCTCTGCCCGACGTGCGCGACGGCCTGAAGCCCGTGCACCGGCGCATCGTCTACGCCATGCGCGAGCTCGGCCTCACGCCGACCGCGGCCTATATGAAGTCCGCCCGCGTCGTCGGCGACACGATGGGTAAGCTGCACCCTCACGGCGACCAGGCGATCTACGACGCGATGGTGCGCCTCGCGCAGGATTTCTCAGTCCGCTATCCGCTGGTCGACGGCCAGGGCAACTTCGGCAACATCGACGGCGACAATCCGGCGGCCTACCGCTACACTGAGGCCCGCCTCACCACCATCGCCGAGGCGCTGCTTGACGGCATCGACGAGAACGCCGTCGATTTCCGCAACAATTACGACGACAAGGAGCAGGAGCCGGTCGTCCTGCCGTCGGCCTTCCCGAACCTGCTGGCCAACGGCGCCTCCGGCATCGCCGTGGGCATGGCGACGAACATCCCGCCGCATAACGTCGACGAGATTTGCCAGGCGCTGCTCTATCTGATCAAGCATCGCGGCGCGAGCGTCGACAAGCTCATGGACTTCATCCAGGGCCCGGATTTTCCGACCGGCGGCATTCTCGTCGAGCCCAGGGAGAGCATGATCGAATCCTACCGCACGGGGCGCGGCAGCTTCCGCCTCCGGGCCAAGTGGGAGAAGGAGGACACCGGCCGCGGCGGCTACCAGATCGTCGTCACCGAGATCCCCTACCAGGTGAAGAAATCGGGGCTCGTCGAGAAGATCGCCGAGCTGATCCAGGAGAAGAAGCTGCCGCTGCTCGGCGACATGCGCGACGAGAGCGCCGAGCACATCCGGCTGGTGCTCGAGCCGCGCGCTCGCACGGTCGATCCGGTCGTGCTGATGGAGAGCCTGTTCAAGCTCACCGAGCTCGAGATCCGCTTCGGTCTCAACATGAACGTGCTCACGGCCGGCCAGATCCCGGCCGTGCTCGGCCTCAAGGAGGTCATGCAGCACTGGCTCGAGCACCGTCAGGAGGTGCTGATCCGGCGCACCGAGCACCGGCTCGCGAAGATCGCGCATCGCCTCGAGGTGCTCGCCGGCTTCCTGATCGCCTTCCTCAATATCGACGAGGTGATCCGCATCGTCCGCTTCGAGGACCAGCCGAAGGCCAAGCTGATGAGCACCTTCGGCCTGAGCGACGTGCAGGCCGAGGCCATCCTGAATCTGCGGCTCCGCTCGCTGTCGAAGCTCGAGGAGCAGGAGATCCGTGCCGAGCACGACAAGCTTTCCGGCGAGCAGCGCGACCTGCAGTCGCTGATCGACTCCGAGGACAGGCAGTGGGAGACCATCTCGACCGAGATTCGCGACATCCGCGAGCGGTGGGGCAAGAAGACCGAGCTCGGTCGCCGCCGCTCGGTCGCCGAGGTCGCGCCGGACGTCGAGATCGATCTCGAGCAGATGCTGATCGAGAAGGAGCCCGTCACCATCGTGTTTTCGGAGAAGGGTTGGGTCCGCTCTCTGAAAGGGCACCAGGACGACCTCGCCAAGCTCGAGTTCAAGCAGGGCGACAGCCTGAAGCGCGCCATCAAGGCCTCGACCACGGACAAGCTGCTGGTCTTCGCCACCAACGGCAAGTTCTACACGCTGGAGGCGAGCCAATTGCCCGGCGGGCGCGGCCAGGGCGAGCCCCTCCGCCTGATGGTCGACATCGAGGAGACGGCCGACTTCGTCGAGATGATGGTGCACCAGCCCGGCCGCAAGCTGATCGTCGCCGCCACCTCCGGCCATGGCTTCGTGGTGCCTGAGGACGAGGTCGTCGCCTCTACGCGCAAGGGCAAGCAGGTGCTGAACGTCGAGGCACCCTACGAGGCGCGCATCTGCGTGCCGGTCAGCGGCGACCACGTGGCGACCGTCGGCGACAACCGCAAGATGCTCGTCTTCACGCTGGCCGAGGTCAACGAGATGGCGCGCGGCAAGGGCGTCTATCTGCAGCGCTTCAAGGACGGCTCGCTCTCGGACGTCCGCGTCTTCGCCAAGGCGCAGGGCCTCACCTGGGTCGACGGCGCCGGGCGCACGCACACGCGGAGCTGGTCCGACCTGGCCGAGTGGGTGGGCGAGCGGGCGCAGGCTGGTCGCGCGGTGCCCAAGGGCTTCCCCCAGTCGGGCAAATTCGGCCCGGCGTTCTAAGGATGGCCGGGGCGGTGGCTGGGGCGGGAGGGTTCGAACCTCCGCATGGCGGAATCAAAATCCGCTGCCTTACCACTTGGCTACGCCCCATCTCCGGCGGGCGCGGACCATAGCCCGGGCCGGGCGCCGCCGCAATCGCCGGATGGCGGTGGCGAGCGGCGGTTCGTCGGCGACAGGCTGCTCGCCTTTTTCGACCGGGCAGATGTCTCGCGGCAGCCTCTCCTCGTGAGGCTACTGGTCCAGCCACACGTCGACGAGGTCGGTGCCATTGTTGTGGGTGGGCAGCAGCCGCCAGCCCTGCACCTTCTTGTGGTGCACCACGATGCGCTGCCACCACAGGAGCGGCAGATTGTAGGCGCCGGTGAGGGCCGTCCGCTCGAACTCGGCGACGATGCGCTTGCGGTCGGCCGGCGTCGGTGCCCGCTTCTGCGCCTCGAACAGCTCGTCGAGGCGGGTATCCGCGTGGCGCGCATAGGAGACGGGCGACTTTCCGTCCGACAGCAGCCGGATGTAGTGCAGGTTCGGATCGTCCGAGAAATCCGACAGGAAATCGATCGCCGCGTCGAAGTCGCCGCGCGAGATGGCCTCGTAGTAGGCCTTCGGGTCGATCTGGCGATGCTCGACCTCGACGCCGATTCGCCGCCACTGGTCGATCACCCAGACGCCGGCCGGCGTGTAGGGCTGCTGCGTGTCGCGGTTGAGCAGGTAGATTTTCAGCGGCTTCTGCAGCCCGGCCTCGGCGAGAAGCCGCCGCGCCTCGGTGCGGGCCTTCTCCGCGTCGCGCCAGAATCCCGGCAGCTTCTCCAGCTCGGCCGCGGGCAGCGCCAACTCGTAGCCGGGACGCAGGAATCCGCCGACGTGCTTCATCAGCGAGATTTTCGACAGCGCCTCCGAGCCGCCCCAGCGGTCGAGCGCGTGGGTCAGCGCCTGCCGAACGCGCAGGTCGTCGAAGGGCTTCCTCTTGTTGTTGAGCGTGATGATCAGCGTGACGATCCACGGCGCCTCGCGGACGACCGCGTTGCCTTTCATCTGCTCGACCATGCGGTCGCGCTCGGCCGGTGTCACGCCGCGGAACTCGATGTCGAACTGCCCGCCGGCGAGCCCCGTCGCCAGCGCCGCGCCCTTGATGAAGAAGGCCTTGAAGCCGTCGAGGTAGGGCCGGTCCTTCAGGAAGTAGCCGTCGAAGCGGCGGCCCTCGAGGCTCTGCCCCTTGACGTGGCCGGCGAAAGTGAAGGCGCCCGTGCCCATGATGGTCGTCTCGGGGTAGCGGGGATTTTCCTTCAGTCTCGCGGCGCTGTAGATGCAGTTCCAGGGGCTGGCGAAGCCGTCGAGCATGCCGGCGTTGGGTGCCGAGAGCTTGAACACGATGGTGTGGTCGTCCGGCGTCTCGATCGACGAGATGTCCTGGTAGAGGGCCTTGCGCGCCGAGAGCACGCCGGCAGGCGGCGAAATCAGCCTCTCGTAGGTGGCCTTCACGTCGGCCGACGTCAGGGGCTGGCCGTCGTGGAACTTGACGTTGCGGCGCAGCTTGAACGTGAAGGTTCTCTGGTCGGGCGAGATGTCCCAGCTCTCGGCCACGTCACCGACGAGCTGCTGGTTCTCGAAGTCGCCGATGGCCCTGACGAGCCGCGAATAGAAGGCGAAGATGCCTTGGCTGACACCATAGTTGGTGTTGCCGTGGCAGTCGTAGTTGGGCGGCTCGGTGGTGATGGCGTACTGCAGCGTGCCGCCGGGCTTCGGCGTCTGCGCGACCGCCGGGGGCACCGTGGCGAGCGCGATCGCCGCCGAAAGCGATAGTGTGCGGAAAAGCATGAGCGGTCCCTCGGCTGACCATGATGGTTTTTGATGCCATCATGACGCAGCCAGACCGCCGCGCAAGCGCCGAGACGTGCGTCGCCCGCGTTAGCCCCTCTTCCTCGCCGGGGGCTCCCATCGCACCAGCAGCACGGCGAGACACGCGGCGACGCCATAGGCGACGAGCGACAGGCCGACCAGCCGGAACAGCGCTTGCGGTCCAGCATTGCTTTGCGCCAGCCACCACCCGCCCGCCGCGACGACCGCCAGACGCACCGTCTGTGCGAGCACTGGTCCCAGAATTTTCCCTGAGCCCATCGAGGCGAAATAGAGCGCGAGCGCGAGCCCGAGGAAGGCATAGGCCGGCCCGGCATTGACGAAATAGGTGCGTGCCGAGGCGAGAACGCCCGCGTTGTCGGTAAAAAGCCTCGTCCACAGCTCCGGCGCCACGGCGACGGCAAGTCCGATCGAGCCGACCAGAACGGCTGCCGCGCCGCCGGCCGTCCAGGCCACGCGGCGGGCGCGCGTCACGTTGCCCGATCCCATCGCCATGCCGACCATCGGCACGCTGGCGACACCGATGGCGAACGTGATCGGCACCAGCAGGAACTCGAGCCGCGCGCCGATGCCGTATCCGGCCAGCGCCTCGGTGCCGAGCGAGGCGACGAGCCGCGTCATGACGAGCACCGTTGCCACCGACTGGAGCGGCGAGATGCAGGCGACGGCGCCCACCTTCAGGATGTCGCGGAACATCTCCCACTCGAAGGCGCCGGAGAGCCGCAAGCGGATGCGCGCCTGACCCGATGCCAGATGCCAGCCGAAATAGAGCGCGCCGGCGCCGAACGCGATGACCTGCGCAAGGCCGACGCCCGCGATGCCGAGCCGCGGCAGCCCGCCGAGCCCGAGGCCGAGTCCAGCTCCGAGAAGGACCTGCAGGCCCGCCACGCAGAGCAGCACCGCCGAAGGCACGCGCATGTTGCCCGTGCCGCGCAGCACGGAGGCGAGCGTGTTCGTGGCCCACACCAGCACGGCCCCGAGGAACACATGATTGGAGTAGATGATCCCCTGCTCGAGCGTGGCGCCGCTGCCGCCGAGGCCTGCGTAGATGCGGGGGCCGAGCCCAAGGAAAATGGCCGTGAAGCCGATGCCGGCGACGGTGGCGATCACCAGTGCGTGGCGAGCGAGCATCTCGGCCCGCGCCACGTTGCCGGCGCCGAGCGCCCGGCTGATGGCCGACGAGACGCCGCCGCCCATGGCCCCGGCCGACATCATCTGCATCAGCATCACCATCGGGAACGCCAGCGCGAACCCCGCGAGCGGCGGAATGCCGAGCCGCCCGATGTAGGCCGTCTCGGCGATGGCGACGGAAGCCGTGGCCAGCATGGCGACCATGTTCGGTGCCGCGAGGCGGGCGAGCGTCGGCAGGATCGGCCCATCGAGCAGCGGATTGGCGGGCGCCGCCTGCGGCGCGCTCGTGGTGGCTGGCGCGGGCGGCATGGGGACCGCCGCCGTGGTTTCGACCATGCTCATCTCCCGCCGTTCCGGCGTGTGCTTTGCTCTTGAAGTACGTCACATTGCCTGCATATGCAGGTATTTCGCAAGCCGTATCGCCCGCGTCTCATTCGGCGAGCCTTTCGAGCATGCGGTCTATCGCGGCGCTGAGCGGCGCGTGGTCCTCGCCCAGCACGGCGGCGATGCTGCGCTGCGCGGCCTTCCAGCCACCGGCAGCCGCTTCCAGCGCCTCGCGGCCCGCCGTCGTCAAGCCGAGCGTGCGCGTCCGCTTGTCCTTCTTGTCCTGCGTCACGGCAACGAGGCCGCGCTTGATCAGGGGCCCGAGATTGCGCGTGAGCGTGGTGGGGTCCATCACCAGCTCTGTCGCGAGCCCGCCGATCGAGACGCCGTCGAGGCGACGGACATGCGCGAGAAGCCCGTACTGCGTGATCGTCAGCCCGTAGGGCGCCAGGTGCTCGTCGTAGATCTGCGAGACCCGCCGCGCCGCCTTGCGGAAGCGCAGCGCCGTGCACCCTCTCGGCTCTGGCTGCGGCACTTTCTGTTTCCGGCTCATGGCCGCAATATATCTGCATATGCAGCGAAATGGAAGGGCCGGACCGGCAGGGGCTCGAGCTACGGCCTGCTCCGTCCATGGCCGGCCGGCCAAATTCCGCCATCCTCTCGGCTCGCTGCTGCCGCGATGCCCGTTCAGTGAGAAGGCGTGACGGTTTCAAGGGGAGCGCGCGCAGTGCCGAAAGATCGACCGGAGGCTCGGAGCGTCGTGGCATCGGCGATGGCGCGCACCTGTACGATCCTTGCGGCGGTCGCGACCCTCACGTCGCCGTCACACATCCTGTCCACGGCGGCACACGCCCAGTCGCTCGGCAACGGGGACGGCCAGATCCTTTCCCGCAATGTCGGTGTGACGCGTGCGCGGGCGGCACAGTCGCCGCGCAGCGAAGGCGACCAGGCCGTCGTCGACGGGTGGCCTCTCTACCGCACCGAGCGCGGCCAGGCGGCATACAACGCCGCTATGGCCACCATGAGGGCCACCGACGGGCGGGCGCCGTCCGCGGCGGCTTTCAAGGGATGCGCCGGGCTCGCCTGCACCCTGAAGCTGCCGGTCATCGGCGCCGATGGCTGGTTGCCCTCGGGTCGCATCTGGCTCTCGCCGACCTCGTACGTGATCGTCGCGCACAGCCCACGCATGCGCGGCACCTCTGAGCATCGCCGTCGCCCGGCCCGCGCCATGCGCTATTTCGTGTTCCACGAGTTCCACAACAGCTCGCGCAACACGGACGTCTACGACACGATTTCCTCGCACAGTGGCCGCGTGTTCGTGCCCCTCTACATGAGCCGGTCGGCGACCGATGCCCACGGCCGCCAATTCGTCGTCGTGCTGCAGGTCGCGCCCTACGACGTCGTGAGCGTGCACGCGACCAACTACGGCAGCGCCGGGCCGGGCATGGAGGTGGCCAACAACTCCGGCGATCCGCTCGAGCCGCTGCAGGCGACGGCTGGTGTCCTGGTCGGCACCATGATCAAGGCCGCGGCGCCGCATCTGAGGGTGGTCAACCACCGGGGCAACGAGGGGCTGCCGATGCTTCGCGCCTACGAGAGCCGGCTCGCCGGCCTTTCCGGTGCGAGGCAAGCCGCGCAGGTGGCGCTGCCGTTCGTCCCTGCCGAGCCGGCCAAGGTGGCCGGCGCCTCGGGCCGCCTCGCCGATCTCGTCTCCGGGCGCGGCGCCTCGCCTCGCATCCCGATCGCCGAGCGGCGCTTCGTGCCCCCGCGCGAGACCGTGCGCATGACCGTGGATGAGCCCGTGCCCGTGCTCGTCGCGCCCGCTCGCCTCGCGAGCCGTCTCGGCCGCACGGAGCAGCCGCGCCTCGTGGAGCCGATCCGGCTGGTGCGCGGCCAGGGGCCCGCCCTTGCGCAGGACCGGTAGGCACGGTTCCTCTCGCCTGCCCGGCCTGATCGCCTTAAGAAGGGAGCCGGAACAGGATCGGAATTGCCGCGCATGGACGTCACCGCCCACGCTTTCAAGGACAACGTCAAGGCAGCGCTCAAGGATATGCAACTCCAGCGCGCGCTGGCGGGGCTTCCGACGGGCCTTGTTGCGCAGCGCACCGCTGCGAGGGCCAAGCTGCCGGAGTTCGAGTCGCTGCGCGACGTTGGCCGGGACATCAAGAATCACACGCTCGCGCACCTCGACCTCTATCTCGAGGCCTGGGAGTCGAAGGCCAAGGCGGCCGGCGCCATGGTCCACGGGGCACCGACGGCGGCGGACGCCCGCGATATCGTGCTCGGCATCTGCCGCGACGCCGAGGCCCG
>JBFWQN010000183.1:0-9232 GCA_050249405.1 Hyphomicrobiaceae bacterium
ACGCCTAGCCTGTCCGGACCAGCAGGGAGATGGACATGAGCGCGGGCGCGGACAACTCGGACATGGTCGTGGTGGGTGGCGGCATGGCGGGGCTGGCGGCGGGCGCACGCGGCGCCGAGCTCGGGCTCCGCGTCACCGTGCTCGAGAAGGGCGCCGATCCACGCTATCCCGCCAACGCGCGCTGGTCGGGCGGCGTCTACCACGTCGGCTACAACGATGTCAGGAAGTCGCCCGAGGAGCTGCGGGCAGTGATCGACCGCACCACGGCAGGCGCCGCCGAAAAGGCGCAGGCCGAGGCATTCGCCGCCAATGCCGGCCGCCTCGTCGAATGGATGCGCGAGGGCGGCGCCAGCTTCACCGGCACCAAGGTCGACTGGCAGCAGTTCATTCTCGCCCCCATGCGGGCGATGCGTGCCGGACTGGACTGGGAGGATCGAGGCCCCGATCAGCTTTTCCGCCGGATGACCGAGCGCATCACGTCGCGCGGCGGGCGCCTCGTGCTCGGCGCGCGCGCCAGGGAGCTCGTCGTGGAGGGCGGCCGCTGCACTGGTGTCGTGGCCGACGTCGGCGGCAAGCGCGAGACCTTCGCGGCACGAGCCGTTGTGATCGCAGACGGCGGCTTCCAGGCGGATCTTCCGCGGCTCGGCCGGCACATCACAAGGCACCCGGAGCGGATCAAGCAGCGCGGTGCCGCCACCGGCACCGGCGACGGCATCGCCATGGCGGAGGCGGCCGGCGCCGCGACGGCGGGGCTCGACCTTTTCTACGGGCACCTCCTGTCGCGGGACGCACTGACCAACGATCGCGTCTGGCCCTATCCCGAGCTCGACGCCATCGCCACGGCCGGCATCCTGGTCGATGCCTCGGGCCGCCGCTTCGCCGACGAGGGCGTGGGCGGGGTGGCGCTGACCAACCTGCTGGCCAAGGCCGACGATCCGCTCGGCGCCACCATCGTCTTCGACGCCGCCATCTGGGAGGGCCCCGGCCGCTCGGCGCGCATCCCGGCGAACCCGACGCTGCCCGAGGCGGGCGGCACCGTGCACGCGGCGCCGACGCTGGAGGCACTCGCCACCAAGGCGGGTTTGCCGGCCGCCGCCCTCGCCCAGACCGTGAGGGCCTACAACGACGCCCTCGCCGCGGGCGCGCTGGAGCGGCTCGGACCGCCGCGCTCGAGCGCGAAAGCACGGCCGATGCCCATCGCCACGGCGCCGTTCCATGCCATTCCCGTGGTGGCCGGCATCACCTACACTATGGGCGGCATCCTCATCGACGGCGAGACGCGGGTGCTGAGGCCGGACGGCTCCATCATCGAAGGCCTCCATGCGGCGGGCTCGACCACGGGTGGTCTCGAAGGAGGCCCGCCGGTGGGATATCTCGGAGGCCTCGCCAAGGCGGGCGTGCAGGGGCTTCTCGCCGCCGAGAGCATCGCCCGCAGGACCGGCGCCCGAAGCTAGAGGCGCCCAAGGGAACGAGACAAGGAGGATCACCCGATGATCTACGTCGTGGAAATGGATTTCCGGAACGCGGAGCGCGAGCACGACTGGCACACGTGGTACCTCGAGCACACGGCACACCTGGTCCGCAATATCCCGGGCTTCACGGGCTCGCAGCGCTTCCGCTCGCTGAACAGCTCGCCCTCGCCGTGGGTGGCGCTGCACGAGGTCTCGGGTCCCGAGGTGTTCGAGAGCGCCGAGTACAAGAAGGGCGGGGGCCCGGCCTCGACCGGCGACTGGGCCAAGCAGCACACCAACTGGCACCGCAACGTGTTCGACGGCGTGCGCGAGACGCCGGACGTGGCGTTCGACCAGCACCTGCTGATGGCCGAAGGGGACGCACCGCTGCCGAGCACCTACGAGGCCCGCGCCACACGCCTCACCTGCGTCGGGCTCGATCGGACGAGCGAGCGCCGGTCGATCGTGGTGGTGCCGGCCGGTGGGCTCACGGCCAGCATGCTCGCCATGCCGGGCGTGCGTGTGCTGAAGCCCATCACGCCCAAAATCCGCCGCTGACGCCACGTCGCGCCGCCACCGGCCTGGCTGTCACGCGGCCGGGCCGATCATGCCCATCTGCACAGAGGCCACCATGCTTCCTTCGAGCTATCGCCGCGTCGTCCTGGCTCGCCGCCCACCCGGAGAGCCCGCGGAAAGCGATTTCCGCGTCGAGGAGGCGCCGATGCCCGTGCCCGGCACCAACGAGGTGCTGGTGCGCGTGATCTACATGTCGCTCGATCCCTACATGCGGGGGCGCATGCGCGATCAGGCCTCCTATGCCAAGCCCGTGGGCATCGGCGAGGTGATGGAGGGCGGAACCGTGGGCGAGGTGATGGCCTCGAACAATCCCGCCTTCAAGCCCGGCGACATCGTGGAAGGCCGTCTCGGCTGGCGAGAGTATGGCCTGAGCCCCGGCCACAACCTTCGGCTTGTCGATCCGTCCCTGGCGCCGATCTCGACGGCCAATGGCATTCTCGGCATGCCGGGCATGACGGCTTGGTTCGGGCTCTACAAGATCGGCGAGCCGAAGCCGGGCGAGACCGTCGTGGTCTCGGCGGCGTCGGGAGCGGTGGGCCAAGTGGTGGGGCAGCTCGCGAAATTGAGCGGCTGCCGCGTGGTCGGCATCGCGGGTGGCGCCAAGAAATGCGCATTTGTGACGGACGAGCTCGGCCTCGATGCGGCTGTCGACTACAAGGCGCCGGGCTTCGAGGCAGCGCTCGCCGCGGCTTGTCCCGCCGGCATCGACGTCTACTTCGACAACGTCGGCGGGCCGGTCACCGATGCCGTCATCCCGCTCCTCAATTTCTGGGCGCGGGTGCCGCTCTGTGGCTCGATCTCGGCCTACAACGCCGAGAAGCCTGAGATGGGCCCGCGGCTGCTGTGGCCGATGGTCGGCCGGCGCGTGCGCATGCAGGGCTTCATCGTGTCGGATTTCGCGCCTTACTTCGAGCCGGCGCGGAAGGCCATGGGAGAGCTTGTCCGCAGCGGCCGCCTCAAGTTCAAGGAGGACATCGTGACGGACGGCATTGGTGCCGCGCCGCGCGCGTTCATCGGCCTCCTGCGCGGCGAGAACTTCGGCAAGCTGCAGGTGCAGCTCGGGCCGGAGCCGGGCATAAAGTAGGCGCAAGGCAGGGCCAGCGGCATCGCTGCCCACCCTGCCTGGGTTGCCTCGAGGCGCTGCCCGCGCGACGGTCGTCGGCGCGGGCAGCCGATGGCGAGCCTCAGCGGCCTTTGAACTGGGGCTTGCGCTTCTCCATGAAGGCGCGGCGGCCTTCGATGTAGTCCTCGCTGGCGAAGCAGGTGGCGACCATGGCGTCGACCGCCGCGCGGTCCCGCTTCGATTCCTCCATCATCAGGGTGTCGACCGCCAGCTTGGCCGTCTTCATGGTGAGCGGCGCGTTCTCGGCGATGCGGTTGGTATAGTCCTTGACGTAGCTCTCGAGCTCGGCGACCGGCACGACGCGGTTGACGAGCCCCATCTGCAGCGCCTCGGTCGGGTTGAATTTGCGGGCGGTGAAAAAGATTTCCTTGGCGAACGAGGGGCCCACGACATCGACGAGGCGCTTCATGGCGCCATACCGGTATCCCAGGCCGAGGCGGGCCGCAGGCACTGCGAAGACGCTGTCGTCGGAGCAGATGCGAATATCGGTGTTCAGCGCCATCCCGAGGCCGCCGCCGATGCAGATGCCGCGGATCATGGCGATGGTGGGCTTGGTGCAGGCCTGGATGACGGCCGCGGCGTGGTCGCCGGCGGCGTTGTAGATCTTCACGTCCTCCTCGGACGAGCGCTTCTTCTCGAACTCGGAGATGTCGGCGCCCGACACGAACGCCTTGTCACCAGCTCCGGTGACGACGATGCCGCGCACCTCGGGATCGTTCTCGAACGCCTCGATGATCCTCGGGATGGCGACCCACATCTCGAAGGACACGGCGTTGCGCTTCTCCGGCTGGTTGAAGATCATCCAGCCGATGCCGCCTTCCTTCTTGGCGATCATCTTGGTCGTGCCGATGTCCATCAGGTCTCTCCTTGGGCGCGCCGGGCAGCCGTCTGCCGATCGGCGCCATTTCCGCCGACGGCTCGGCAGCGGTCAAGCACAACGCCATGGCATCGCTCGCTGCCTGCCCGTGTTGCAGGTGCGCCCAAGTGAGAGGGCAGCACCGCCGATCGCCATCCGCGATCCGCCGCCCGTGATCCGACTTGCCGATGGGGCGGCCCGGCGTGCACATTGCGCACGGAAGCGTGCGGCAAACCTTGCCGCCGCTTCCCAAGAGGGCCCGACGCGACAGCCGGGCGGCCCGACTGTCAATCCGTTGTCATGCCGACCGCATAGGCCCGCGTTGCGGCTCATACCCAGGAGGAAACACATGCGGCAGTCGTTCCGCCATGCCGGCGCTCTCGCGCTCGTTCTCGCCGGGAGCATCGCACTTGCCGGGAGTGCGCACGCTCAGACCGAAATCCAGCTCTGGCACGCAATGGGTGGCGAGCTCGGCGAGAAGGTCGAGGCCATCGCCAAGGGCTTCAACGGGACCCAGACGGAGTTCAAGCTGGTGCCCGTCTACAAGGGCACCTACACCGAGACCATGACGGGCGCGATCGCGGCGTTCCGAGCCAAGCAGGCGCCGCACATCGTGCAGGTGTTCGAGGTCGGCACGGCCAACATGATGGCGGCCAAGGGCGCGATCTATCCCGTCTTCAAGCTGATGAAGGACGCGAGCGAGCCGTTCGATCCCAAGGCCTACCTGCCGGCCGTGGTCGGCTACTACACCGACACCGACGGCAACTTGCTCTCGATGCCGTTCAACTCGTCGACGCCGATCCTCTATTACAACAAGGACGCGTTCCAGAAGGCTGGCCTCGATCCGGAGAAGGCTCCCCGCACGTGGCCGGAGCTGGCCGAGGCTTCAAAGAAGATCATCGCTTCGGGTGCTGCAAAGTGCGGCTTCACCACGGCCTGGCCGAGCTGGGTTCAGCTCGAGAATTTCTCGGCCCTGCACAACCTGCCGATCACGACCAAGGCCAATGGCTTCGCCGGCATGGACATCGAGCTTAAGATCAACGCCGACATGCACGTGCGCCACATCGACAACATGTCGAAGTGGTCGAAGGAGGGCATCTTCAAGTACGGGGGTCGCGAGTCCAAAAGCGCGCCGATGTTCTATTCGGGCGAGTGCGCCATGTACATGAACTCGTCGGCCGCGCGGGCCGGAGTCGATGCCAACGCCAAGACGTTCAAGGTCGGCGTCGGCATGCTGCCGATCTACGACGACGTGAAGGGTGCGCCGCAGAACTCGATCATCGGCGGCGCGACGCTCTGGGTGCTGCAGGGCCGGCCGGCCGGCGACTACAAGGGCGTCGCCAAGTTCCTCGCCTACCTCTCCCGGACGGATGTTCAGGCCGACTGGCACCAGTCGACGGGATACCTGCCGATCACGCTGGCCGCTTCGGAGCTGACAGAGAAGCAGGGTTTCTATGCGCGCAAGCCCGGTACGGATTTGCCGGCAAAGCAGATGAACCTCAATCCGCCCACCGAGAACTCGAAGGGGCTCCGGATCGGCAACTTCGTGCAGATCCGCGACGTGATCGACGGTGAGCTGGAGGAGGTGTGGGCCGGCAAGAAATCGGCCAAGGAGGCGCTCGACTCCGCCGTCAAGCGCGGCAACGACCTGATCAAGCAGTTCGTCGCCGCAAATCAGTAAGCGACTGCGCTCCCCGCCGTCCAATGGGCGGCGAGGAGCGGCCCCATTTTGCAGCTGGTCCGACACGGCTTGCCAACTGCCTCCCGAGCCCGCTGAATACCCTTCCCGCGACCTTCGTTCCCCCCGCCTCCCACACCCTTCCGGAGCCTCCATGCCCCGCCGCCGCCGCGAGGAGCCGGTCTTCCCGCACAAGGCGTTGCCGTACCTGCTGATCGCGCCGCAACTTGCCATCACGGCCATTTTCTTTCTGTGGCCAGCGGGGAAGGCGCTGCAGCAATCGGTGCTGCGCGAGGACCCGTTTGGGCTGAAGAGCACGTTCGTCGGCCTCGCCAATTTCCAGCGCCTCCTGGCCGACCCTCACTACACCGACGCGGCGCTGCTCACGGTGTGGACCTCGCTGCTGATCGTCGGCCTGGCGATGGGGCTCGGTCTGATCCTCGCCGCAGCTGCGGACGGCGTCACCCATGGCAGCGGCGCCTACGAGACGATCCTGCTCGTGCCATACGCCGTGGCGCCCGCCGTTGCCGGCGTGCTGTGGTTCTTCCTGATGAACCCGTCCATCGGCATCTTCTCCGGTGCGCTGCAAGCGCTCGGCTACCCCTGGAACCACCAGATCCGAGGCGGCGACGCGCTGACGCTGATCGTGGCGTCGGCCGCGTGGAAGCAGATCCCCTACAATTTCCTGTTCTTCGTCGCGGCCTTGCGCTCGATCCCGAAATCCCTGATCGAGGGCGCCGCGATCGACGGAGCCGGGCCGTGGGCGCGATTTTTCCACATCACGCTGCCGCTGATCTCGCCGACGTCGTTTTTCCTGATCGTTGTGAACCTGATCTACGCCGTGTTCGACACCTTCGGCACCATTCATGCGACGACCCACGGCGGGCCGGGAGAGGCGACCACGACGCTGATCTACAAGGTCTACAACGACGGCTTCGTCGGCCTGAATCTCGGCAGCTCGGCGGCGCAGTCGGTGATCCTGATGGCCGTCGTTGTGGCGCTGACGCTGCTGCAATTCCGTTATGTCGAGCGGAAGGTGACCTACTGATGGTCGGTGGCACACGCCTCGAGCAGATCCTGCGCCACGCCGTGCTGCTGCTCGGCGCCGCAATCGTGCTCGGGCCGATCTGGCTCGCCTTCGTCGCCTCGACCATCGACCCGACGGACATCCTCTCGCGGTCGATCCCGCTGCTGCCGGGCGGGCACGGCTGGCAAACCTACACTCAGGTGCTGAGCCAGGGCCAGATCCGCGCCGGAGCCCCGCCGCTGTGGCTGATGCTAGGGAACAGCCTCATCGTCGCCGTCGTGGTGGCGGTCGGAAAGATCACGATCTCGCTGCTGTCGGCCTTCGCGATCGTCTATTTCCGCTTCCCAGGCCGGATGCTGGCGTTCTGGCTGATCTTCCTGACGCTGATGCTGCCGGTCGAGGTGCGCATCCTGCCGACCTTCGAGGTGATCGCCCACCTGGGGCTGGTGAACACCTACTGGGGCCTGACCGTACCGCTGATGGCCTCGGCCACGGCGACGTTCCTGTTCCGGCAGTTCTTCCTCACCGTGCCGCGCGAGATCGCGGATGCCGCCCGCCTCGACGGGGCGCGCCCGCTGGCCTTCCTCTGGCACATCCTCATCCCGATGTCGCGAACCTCGATCGCGGCGCTGTTCGTGATCCTGTTCGTCTACGGCTGGAACCAGTATCTATGGCCGCTGCTCGTCACCACGGAGCCCCGCTACTACACCATCGTCATGGGCATCCAGCGCATGATCGCGGTGCCGGACGCGACGCCGACGTGGCACATCATCATGGCGACGGCGACGCTGGCCCTGCTGCCGCCCGCAATCGTCGTCATGATCATGCGCCGCACCTTCGTGCGCGGGCTGGTTGACGCGGAGAAGTGAGCGGTGACGGCCGGGCGGCTCCAATGCATCGAGATTGCGCTCCGTTGGCATGGGATGCGGAGCAGGGTCGGCCCAGTCGGACAAGCTGCCCCGTGGAGAAGGGGCCCAGCTCATGATCAGCCGACGCCATTGAGCCGTTGCGGTCTGGGGGCAGCTTCGCGATCTGTCATCCTCGGGCTTGTCCCGAGGATCCGTCGTGCCACGAGCTCCGTCTTTGGTGATGGGGCAGGTGCTGAAATTCGCTTACCGCGCGGTGCTGCGCTGCGCACCGACAAGAAGACGGAAGCGAAGCCCCGCATTTCTCATGTCTCAGAATGCATGCCTTATTACACAACAAGAGTAATTCTGAGCAGTCCTTCACGGAATTTTGCAAAGCTTGGCGAAATATTGTTCGCAATGTCCATGTGGGGTGTAATTTTTTCTGCCCACTCGTGTTTGACCTGTCCGGCCATTGGCCAACCTGCCTTTGCGATGGTGGCATTACCGCCAGGCACGATGGCATCAGCCAACAGTTCCCAAGTCCCACAGACGCTGTCCTGCTTATATTTATCTAGTATGGCAGTTTTTGCCCTTGGATAGGCAACCAACAGCGCATTGCGATCACCGAGGTACCACGCCTCCATTTCCTCGATTGCTAGTCGAAACAGTGTGCGGGGCTGAGGGACGCAACTCTCCAGCAACTTGTTAAGCTCACCCAGGAAGCTCTCGCAATTACGTTTGTCCGTGTCGACAACAACGACGACCGCGTCAATGCCGGGTGTCTTGCCATATCCCTGAAGCAGTCTCGGCAGCTGATCCAAGAGAATTCGCTTTGACGGATCAGCCGAGGTGGCTAAGTCGCGAGGCATTCGGCCAATTCCTTTATAGGCATGTAAACGCCAAGTATGAGGATTAGCGTAAGGCCCTATGATGCGTGGAACCAGCTCCCCCAGCATCTTGGTTCCCGAACCATCTTCAACTAAGATCTCGATGTGCATCCCTACCTCGCATCGAGATAATCACTGTACCAAAGGCCCCCTAGCGGCAAACCTTCGGCAACCAAATTCCGGACCACGTCGAGTTCTGATGCTCGGCGAATAATTGAAAAGCCATCGCTGCCCTTTCCAAGAATCCAAACTTCGCTGGGAGACAGTGCGTCGACGAAATACGGCTGGTGCGTTGTTACAAAAATCTGAGAAGCATCCCTCTTCCCAGAAGCATGGCTTCGAAACTCGCGCGCCAAAGATTCGAGAAGTTTGTGATATAGGCCGTTCTCAGGCTCTTCAATACATATGAACGGTGGCGGGTCGGGATCTTCAAGTAGCAAGAGATAGGCGAACACTTTCAGTGTGCCATCAGACATCTGTTGTGCAAAAAATGGATCTGAGAAGGCTCCGTCGTTGAACCTTAATAGAACGCGTCGATCCTCAGTCACGTGGACGTCTATTCCAGTGACACCGGGAATTTTTTCCGCAATCCGCTTCAATATCGATTTGAAACGCGTCTTATGCTCACGCTGCATGAATTGCACAACATTGCCGATATTGTCGCCGTGGATATTCAAATGCTTCTGAGGCCCAGAGCTAGGGATTCCCCGAGCAGCATCGGGATAAAAATAAGAAAGATACCACCCCTTCAAGAAATTTCGAAAGCGCTCAATTCGGGGATGTTCT
>JBFWQN010000184.1:0-9228 GCA_050249405.1 Hyphomicrobiaceae bacterium
TCGCGGCACTGTTCGTGCTCCCCGTGCTCATGAATATCCTGCACCCCCGCTTCCTGATCGGCGGCGTGCTGTTCGCGGGCATAGGTCTGTCCGCGCTGGCCGACATCCTGCAGGGGCACGGGATGACCGTGCATCGCGTGCTCATTCGCCTGGCTGACGGTAGCACCGAGACTTTCGCGAGCCCCGACCCGGCCGAGTGCCGCAGCCTCGTGTCGGCACTCGAGCAACGTCTTGCAGCTGGAGCCGCCGGCGCCTGAACGTCATTGCGGCCGGCCGCCAGAGCCGAAACCGCCGCCGCGCGCTTGGGGACCGGTTCCGTAGTCGCCGGAATCCTCAGCGCAGTGGCCGGAAATGCTCGCGAATCTCGTGGGCGAGCACCTCGGGCTGCTCGAGGGCCGCGAAATGACCGCCCTTCGGGCATGCCGTCCAGCGGCGGATGTCGGTGTAGACCTTCTCCGCGATCGAGCGCGGAGGCCGCACGATCTCCTTCGGGAACTCGACGTAGCCGGTGGGCACCGTGATCTGGCCGCCCTCGGGGATCGGCCAATGCGTGTGCATGCGCGCGTAGTACGGCCAGAACGACGAGCCGATGGCGCCGGTCGCCCAGTAGAGCGTGATGTTCGTCAACATCGCGTCGCGGTCTACCGCCGATTCGATGCGGCCGTCGTTGTCGGTCCAGCGGTGGAATTTCTCAGCAATCCAGGCGGCGAGCCCCGCCGGCGAATCCGTGAGCCCAAACGACAGGGTGGTTGGCCGCGTGCCCTGGATCCACTGGTAGCCGGTCTCCTCCTTCAGCCATTGTGAGAGCTGGTCGAGGAACACCTTCTCCTCGGGCGTCGGGCTCTGCAGAGTGGCGTCACGCCGCACGGCGAGCAGGTTGACGTGGATGCCGGCGAGGCGCTCCGGATACCTGTAGCCGAGCCGCGAGGTGATGAAGCCGCCCCAGTCGCCGCCCTGCGCCGCGAAGCGCCGGTAGCCCAGCACGTCGGTCATCAGCCTGGCGAACGTGTCGGCGATCTCGACAATGCCGAAACGCGGCTGGCCGGGCGTGAACGACAGCGTGTAGCCCGGCAGCGACGGCGCCACGACCGTGAAGGCGTCGGCCGGATCGCCACCGAAGCGGGCGGGGTCGGTCAGCATCGGCAAAAGCTGCATGAACTCCACGACCGAGCCGGGCCAGCCGTGCGACAGCAGCAGGGGCATCGGGTGCGGGCCCTTGCCTTCCTCGTGGATGAAATGAAGGTCGATGCCGTCGAGAGGCACGGTGAACTGGCGAAAGGCGTTGAGGCGCGCCTCCTGCGCGCGCCAGTCGAAGCGATCGCACCAATAGGGCAGGAGCTCTGCCATGTAATCGACGCTCGTCCCTGTCGACCAGGGCTCGAGCGGCGGCGTCTCAGGGAGGCGCGTCCGCGCCAAACGCTCGCGCAGGTCCGTCAGCGTCGCCTCGGGGACATGGAGCCTGAAGGGTGTCGGTGAGGGCTGGGTCATGAAAGGTCTCGCGCGCCGGTCGTTGCTCCGGCATTGAGTGCGTGTTGCCCGCCCGCGTCAACGACGGCGCCAATCGCACCGTGGCGCTGCGGATTTGGCCATGCGATTGTAGTCGTGGCCGGGGTCGCCTGCAGGTGATCCGCGCCGGGGACTAGAGCGAGGGACCGCCCGACCGTGCAGCTACAGACGACGGCCATCGCCGCCGCCACCCGGCGGCCTGTGTTCCGTGCCATCGTCGGGCTGGGCACGACGCAGGTGATCGGGTGGGGCACCTCGTTCTCGGCACTGCCGATCTTCGGCACGCCCATCGCCAAGGAGCTCGGTCTCGCGCGCGAATGGGTGTTCGGCGGCATCACCGTCATGCTGCTCGTGTCGGCGCTGGTGGCGCCCCGCATCGGCAAGGTGGTGGACCGGCTCGGAGCCCGCCCGGTGATGACGTTGGGCTCGGTCGTCGCGGCCGTGGCGATGCTGCTGCAAGGCCAGGCAGTGGGGCTCATATCCTACATGCTCGCCTGGGTCGTGATCGGCGTCGCCACACCGATGATGCTCGGCAACGCGGCCATGCCCGGCCTCGTGCAGGTGGTGGGCCCGAACGCGCGCTCCGCGATCACCAGCCTCATGCTGATCTCGGGTCTCACCTCCACCATCTTCCTGCCCTTCAACGCCTGGCTGCTCGGCACGATCGGCTGGCGTAGCGCCTACGTGGTGTTCGCGCTGCTGCATCTCCTGGTCTGCATGCCGCTGCATTGGCTGGTGCTGCGACGGGGGGCCGGCCATGCTCCGCCCGCTCCTGCCTCGCCCGGCGCCAAGGGCGCTCGCAGGCCGTTCCCGCCAGAAGGCGTGCTGGAGCCGGATCAGCGGCGGAAGGCTTTCGTGCTGCTCGCTCTCTGGATGTGCACGGAGGGTCTCATCACCTGGGGGCTCTATCTGCAGGTGATCGACATCCTGGTCGCCACCGGCCTCACCATGACGCAGGCCATCACGGTGTGGGCCATCGTCGGCCCCTGCCAGGCGCTGGCCCGGCTGATCGAGCTCATGAGTGGCGGCCGGCACTCGATCCTGACGACCATGCTCGGCGCCTCAGTGGGGGTCAGCGTCTCGTTCCTGGCTCTGCTGCCGTTCGGCGTGTCGTTCACGACGGCCATATTGTTCTGCATTGCGATGGGCCTCGGCCATGGCCTCTTCGCCATCGCTCGCAACACGCTGCCGCTCGCTCTGTTCGGAGTGAAGGAGTACGGAAGCTACATCGGCATGCTCACCGTCCCGCAGAACATCGTCAACGCGGCCGCGCCGGTGCTGTTCGCGGCCGTGCTGTCGCGCTTCTCGCCGACCGGCACGCTGTGGATCGCCGCCATCAGTGCCTGGATCGGTCTCGTCGCCGTCATCCAGCTCGTAGCGTTCTGCCGGGCGTCGATGAAATCGCGCGGTATCGATATCTGAGATTGCGAGGGCCGGCGGCTATGTCTTGCGTCGCCCTTCGACCGGCAGCTTAGGAGCCTTGGCCGGCCGGTCCGGCCCCCACATGCGGCTGTAGTAGCTGTCCGCCAGGTGCAAGGCAGCCACGGGATTGTGTCCAAGCACCCGGTCCTTGGCGACGAGCACCGTCGTGAGCCCCTTGGCATACTTGAAGAACAGGCTGTCGTGGCCGATGCAAAGCCCCATCACGACGTTGAATTCCGACCCCGCCTCGTTCAGCAGCTCGGCCTGCGCTACCGGATTGCACAGGGCCTCGAACTGTCCGGGTCTGATCTTCTCGTTGTCCTCGAGGCCGAGCGCCTCCTTCGGGATGTTGCCGTTCTTGCAGGCGACGGAGATCACCTCGAAGCCGTGGCTCTCCAGGATGCCGGACAGGACGTAGGCCTGATCGACGAAGCTGATGCAATTGGCGATGCCGATCTTGTGGAAGCCCATCTTCTTGGCGAACTGGACGATCTCCTCGACCCGCGTCCACTTGCAGTAGCCCTCGGCCTCCACGCGGGCCGACTCGAGCGAGACCTTCAGCGTCTCCTCGTCGTCGTAGAGCCCGCGGGCAGTGCTCTGGATATCGGGAGCGACCTTGCTCGGGCAGAAACCCGGTCCCTCGGCCTCTGCCTTGCCGCGTCGGCAGGCGCGCACGCTGGTCGGGCAATAGGCACAGGCTGGCTGGGAATACTCCATCGGCGCGTCCTCCGCTCATGTCGGCCGCACGCGTCGGAAGTCGATTCCCTGCGACCGCGGCCCGCCTCTTGCGGAGGCTGGCGCGGTTGGCGCGTCCGCGCTTGATCCCGATCAAGAGTCGGGTGTGCCAGAGGCCGCGCCGACCGCCGGGAGCCTCGCGAGACCGGCGACGAAGGCCGGCTCGTCGTCGAGGCAGCGCAGGTCGAGGACGAGCGCTCCCTTGTCGACACGCCCGATCACCGGGATCGGAAGACCGCGGAATGCCGCGGCCAGTGTCGCGATACGGCTGCCGGCATTCTTGCGCGCGACCGGCGCGATGGCGAGGCCAGCGCTCGGGATGGTCTCGAGCGGGAGCGCGCCGGAGCCGATCTGGCTCGCGCATCGTGCGATCGTCACTGCGAAGCCGGCGCCGACCGCCTGCTGGACCGGGCCGCGGAGCCGCTCGGCGAGCGCCTCGAGGGTGCCGACGGGGCGGGTCAGCAGTCGCAGCGTCGGCAGCGTCTCGGTGAGCCGCTCCGGATCGCGGTAAAGCCGCAGCGTCGCCTCGAGCGCCGCGAGACGCACCTTGTCGAGCCGCATCGCGCGCTTCATCGGATTCTTGGCGCATTGCTGGACGAGATCGCGCCGCCCGACGATGAAGCCCGCCTGCGTGCCTCCGAGCAGCTTGTCGCCGGAGAAGGTGACGATGTCGGCGCCGTCGGCGAGGGCGTCCATCACGGTGCGCTCGCGCCTCAAGCCCCATCGCGAGAGATCGACCAGGGTGCCGGAGCCGAGATCGTCGACGAGCGGCAGGCTCTTGGCGCGGGCGAGAGGCGCCAGCCTGGCGGCGGGGACCTCCGAGGTGAATCCCTGCACGATATAGTTGGACGTGTGCACCTTCATGAGCAGCGCCGTGTCGGCGCCGATGGCACCTTCGTAGTCGCGCAGGTGGGTCCGGTTGGTGGTGCCGACCTCGACCAGCCGCGTCCCGGCGCGGGCCATGATGTCCGGCATGCGAAAGGCGCCGCCGATCTCGATCAGCTCGCCGCGCGAGACGATCGTCTCGCGCCCGCCCCCGAGCGTCGCCAGAACCAGCATGACGGCTGCCGCGTTGTTGTTGACGACGATGGCGTCCTCGGCTCCGGTCAGCTCGCGCAGTAGCGGGCGGACGGCGTCGTCGCGCTCGCCGCGCCCACCCGTTCCGACGTCGTACTCGAGCGCAGTGGGGTGGCGCATGGCGGCCACCGCCGCCTCGATGGCCACCTCCGGGAGCACGGCACGGCCGAGATTGGTGTGCAGCACGGTGCCGGTGAGATTGAAGACACGCCGAAGCGTGGGCCTCGCGGCCTCGGCAAGCGACGCTGCGACCGCCAATGCCATTTGGCGCACGCTCGCCTCGCGGCTGGCCTCAGCAGCGCCGCAGTCGTGGCGCAGTTTGTGACGGAAGGCGTCCAATACGTCGCGGATGGCGGCGACCGTCGCCTTCCGGCCGTGGCTCTCGATCGCCGCCACGACGATGTCTGTGCGCAGGATGTCGTCGACCGAGGGGATGATGTGTTGCGAGCCGGGCATCGTAAGGCCATGAAAAGTTGGATGGAGCTGGCTCGCCTGTGGTACGTCTACGGGCGCCTGCGACCATCCGTGACCTAGCACGAGACGGGGTCAGGTGTCACAGTTCCGTGGTCAGTGGAAGCCGCCCGGCCTCATGGCCGAGGCGAGTGCACCCGCAACTCGATCACGGAACAGTCTTGCCTTTACGCGCAAAGCGCTCCATATTTGCCGCGTCGAACTCGCTTTGGTGCGCACTACACGACAGCTAACCGGCTGAACGACCCGTGGCTGACCATGTTGTTACCACTCCAATGCGTGATTTGATGGCTTTCGGCGCTGGTGTCGGAGGCTTAGGACTTCTTTGGAGACTAGAATGGCCACTGGCATCGTGAAATGGTTCAACGCGCAGAAGGGCTACGGCTTCATCCAGCCGGACGAAGGTGGCAACGACGTGTTCGTGCACATCTCGGCCGTTGAGCGGGCCGGCCTGACCGGTCTGCGTGAGGGCCAGCGGATCACGTACGAGATCGAGAAGGGGCGCAACGGCAAGAGCGCCGCGGTCAACCTCAAGACCTGATGCCGGTTCGGCCCGGGAGCGGCAAGCTTGCCGTTCCTCGGGTCAAGAAGACGGCCGGGAAAAGGGTGCGCGCTCGCTCGCGCACCACTGGCGGGACGCCCCCCATAGCACGACAAGGCAGGTATCGTTCGAGCCTGCCCACTGGCCACCTCGAAGCCGCTTGGCTTACGGCGATTTTGCCCGGATGCCGCCCAGGCCGAGGTGCAAGCTCAGCGCATATCGAGGTTGCTCACGTTCGCGGCGCCGCGCGAAGCGGCATGTGCCGCGACTGGATCGGAGACTGCATGGCCAAGGAAGAGATGCTCGAGTTCGAAGGGGTCGTGGCCGAGGTGCTGCCCGATGCCCGCTGTCGTGTGACGCTCGAGAATGGGCACGAGGTGGTCGCCTATACGTCGGGTCGCATGAAGAAGAATCGCATCCGCATCCTGGCCGGCGACCGCGTGACCGTCGAAATGACGCCCTACGACCTGACCAAGGGTCGCATCAACTTCCGCCACAAGGACACGCGCTCCGCGCCCCCGCCAGGCGGCGGTCCGGGCGGCGGTCGCCGTCCGCCCCCGCGGCGTCGCTGATCACGAGAGCCATCCTTTGAATCTGCAATGCGCTCCGGCACATGACCGGAGCGCATTGCGTTCGGGCCGGCCGGTGCGACGTTGGCTCCGTCCCTCATCGCAGAACGATTGGCGAATGAAAACGTCATAGGCTAAGCATGAGTCCTCGTCAGTCGTGGGCCGAGCGGAGCCGATATGCAGCGTCACCGTCAGGCATCCATGTTTCGCTCCGCTTGCACGCCGGAGCAGATTGCACGCCGCGACGGCCGCAAGCCGGTCAACCTGGCTCTGCAGGGCGGCGGCGTCCACGGCGCCTTCACGTGGGGCGTGCTCGACCGCCTGCTGGAGGACGACCGCCTCGCTCCCGATGCCATTAGCGCGACCAGTGCCGGCTCCATGAATGCCGTGGTCATGGCCTGGGGCGTTTCGCAGGGGGGCCGAGAGGGCGCTCGTGCCAAGCTCGCCGAGTTCTGGCAAAGGGTCAGTCGCGCCGGCACGATGTGGAGCCCGGTCCGTCCCGATCTCGTAGTGCCGTTTGTCGACGGCGAGAGCTGGCCGCTCGACCTGTCTCCGGCCTACCTGCTGTTCCAGGCGGTGACGCACACGTTCTCGCCCTACCAGCTCAATCCGCTCGACCTCAATCCGCTGCGTGACGTGCTGCTGTCCGTCGTCGACTTCGAGCACCTCCGGAAATGCCCCTTCGCCACGCGGCTTTTCCTTTCCGCCACCAATGTCCGCACGGGCAAGATCAAGGTGTTCACGAACGCGGAGCTGTCGGCCGACGCCGTGCTCGCCACGGCCTGCCTTCCCTACATCTTCAAGGCCGTGGAGGTTGATGGCGAGCACTACTGGGACGGCGGCTTCATGGGCAATCCGGCCATCTTCCCGCTGATCTACGAGGGCGCCTCGCGCGACGTCGTGATCGTGCACATCAATCCGCTGGTCGACGAGCGACTGCCGACCTCGGCGCCTGAAATCTTCGATCGCATGAACGAGATCTCGTTCAACTCGTCGCTGATGCGCGAGATGCGGGCCATCGCCTTCGTCGGCCGCCTCGTGGAGGAGGAGCGCCTCGACCCGAACCGCTACCAGCGCATGCTGGTGCATGCCATCAGCGACGACGACGAGATGCGAAAGCACGGCGCCTGGAGCAAGCTCAACCCGGACTGGGCCTTCATCTCACGCTTGTTCGAGACGGGCCGCGCCGCCGCCAGCCGGTTCCTGGAGACGAGCTTCGAGAGCGTCGGCCGGGAATCGAGCGTGAATATCGGGGAGACCTATCTCTGAGCCAATTTCCGGCTCAATGGCGCATCGCCGCCAGCGCGTCGTCGGGCTTGATGGCGACGAGACGCTGGATGCGCTGAACCTTCCTGTTGGCGAACAGCACGTTCTCGATCTCGATGGTCTCGCGCTTGGCACCCGTCGTCATGAGCTTGAGGTCGCCGGCGCCAAGGCCGAGCACGATGTGGCGGAAGAAGTCATCACCGTGCTGCTCGAAGAGCATGCCACGCGTGTCGTAGCTCTTCTCCCCGCCGCCGATCAGATACTCCTCGGTGATCTGGCCGGGCCGCACGCGCCAGTAGGTCATGCGGTCGAACACCAGGAAGGCCAGCAGCCAGATGACGAGCAGTGCAGTCGAGAAGACGAGATAGAAGCCGAGATTGAGATGGATCGCGAGATACGGGATGGCACTGAAGATGTCGTCCCACCACCCGGCCCACGCGAAGAGCACCGTCATGAACGCGAGGCCTAGGACGACGGCGAGCGAGGCCATGCCTCTAATGCGCACGTTGGTGATCAGGATGACCCCCAGCAGCACGCACGTGAAAAGCAGCCCTGGAGTCGACGTCAGCGACGTGACCAGCCGGCGTGCCTCGTCGAGGCGGACCTCTCCGCCCTGCAGCCAGGTCACGAGCGCCATCGCGTAGCCCGTCACCCAGACGGGCCACCAATAGAAGAGCGAGGAATGTGAGTAGAGCAGCAGCTCCGGCAGCCGTGCCGGATCGGGCAGCCGCTCATCCAACGCCTCGCCTGCCGGAAGAGGGCGCTCGTGGGGTGGTGTGGCGAGAGGCTGTCCTTGATTGTCCACCGCTGCCATCACCGACCTCCCGTATGTCCAGTGCGGATTGCAATCTGTGCCCGTGGAGGCGTCAGATTGGCGAAGACGAGACCCAGCATGCCGCCGTAGAGGAGGCTGCCGAGAAGCGTCGCCCAAGCCGCGACCGGGCCGATGTCGACCCCGAAAAATCCTCGTCCGGCCAACGGCATGATGACGAGCATCAGACCAATCCAGACGATCACGCCGACGAAGAGGCCCTGGACCAGACGGTTCCCCGGAAGCATGTCGGCGAGCGCTGCGAACAGTCCGCCCCCGACGAGCGTTCCGAGCACGAAAAACGCAACCCAGCCGAGGCCGGGCGTGTAGTGCAGGCCGAGGCTGTCGCTGAGGACCGTCGCGAGAAGATCGGTGATATCGAAGGCCGGCCGGGTGGCGGTGAGCCCCTTGATCACCATGACAATGGACACGATGAAGGTGGCGACCAGCCCCGCCACGACCGAGTTCAGCCAAATCATGGGCATCCCTGTACGGTATGGGCGTGATGTCGCTTGCAAAACTCCGGCGGCGAAGGACCGTTCCTCAGCCAAGTGCGCGACCGGTGCTCATGCCCCGGCCTTGGCGGCACCAACGGTTCTGCTAGGCTTTCGCGAAAATTCGGAGGAGACGACAATGGCCGTGAGCTCTGCAGCCGCAATCCACCGCCCGCCCGCGCGCGACTGGCCGTTCGAGGTGAGGCCGCTCCATCCGCAATTCGGATGCGAGATTTTGGGGCTGTCCCTCGCCGATGCCGTCGGGGCGGATGTGTTCCCCAAGGTCTTCGAGGCGTTTCTCGACTACCAGATGATCCTCTTTCGCAATGTGGACCT
>JBFWQN010000185.1:0-9225 GCA_050249405.1 Hyphomicrobiaceae bacterium
GCTGCCGTTCCTGCGGCATGGACGAAGGGTTGGAACGCACCGCCGGGAGTCCGGTTGTTTCGCGCAGGCATGACGGGCCGTGGCGTCGATCAATCCGGAGGACGTTCCGCTTGAAAGCACTGTGCTAGCACGGCAAAGGCGACATCCGCTACGAGACGGTGCCCGATCCGAAAATCGAGGACCCGCGCGACGCCATCATAAAGGTGACCGCATGCGCCATCTGCGGCTCCGACCTCCATCTCTACGACGGCGTCATTCCGGAGATGCGCGAGGGAGACGTCGTCGGCCACGAGACGATGGGCGAGGTGGTCGATGTCGGCTCGGCCAATCGCAATCTGAAGGTGGGTGACCGCGTCGTCGTGCCGTTCACGATCTCCTGCGGCGAATGCTTCTTCTGCCGTCGCGGCGCCTTCTCGGCGTGCGAGCGCTCGAATCCCGACAAGCAGAAGGTGCGGGAGCTCTGGGGACATTCGCCGGCGGGCCTGTTCGGCTATTCGCATCTTCTCGGCGGCTATGCCGGCGGTCAGGCGGAGTATCTGCGCGTGCCCTTTGCCGACGTGGGGCCGATCAAGGTGCCGTCCGGATTGTCCGACGAGCAGGTGCTGTTCCTGTCGGATATTTTTCCGACCGGATATATGGCGGCCGAGAATTGCAATATCGAGACGGGCGACACGATTGCCGTTTGGGGTTGTGGGCCCGTCGGACAATTCGCCATTCGCAGCGCGCTCATGCTGGGCGCGGGCCGCGTCGTCGCCATCGACACCGTGCCAGAGCGGCTCGAGATGGCGAAGGCGGCAGGCACCGAGACACTCGATTTCATGAAGGACGATATCTACGAGAGCATCCAGCAGATCACCAATGGCCGCGGGGCCGACGCCTGCATCGATGCGGTGGGCACCGAGCCGCACACGACGGCGAGCTTCGATTCCCTCGTCGATCGGGTGAAGGTCGCAGCCTATCTCGGCACCGACCGCCCGCACGTGCTGCGGCAAGCCATCCATTGCTGCCGTAATTTCGGCACGGTCTCCATCGTCGGCGTCTACGGCGGCTTTCTCGACAAAATCCCGATGGGATCGGCCATGAACCGCGGCCTCA
Organism: Hyphomicrobiaceae bacterium; assembly: GCA_050249405.1. Classification (GTDB taxonomy): domain Bacteria; phylum Pseudomonadota; class Alphaproteobacteria; order Rhizobiales; family Hyphomicrobiaceae. Next base: position 1,096 of record JBFWQN010000185.1, read on the forward strand.
CATTCCGCATGGCGCAGACACCCGTGCAGCGCTATCTGCCGCAGCTCCTCGGGCGCATCGAGAAGGGCGAGATCGATCCGTCGTTCGTCGTGACGGACCGGGCCGACCTGAAGGACGGTCCCGATCTCTACAGGAAATTCCGCGACAAGAAGGACGGCTGCATCAAGGTCGTGATGAAGCCCTGAAAAATCGGCGAGAGCGGGGACGCAACGGGCTTGCTCTCGCCACCGCAAGCGGCAGATGATCGGTGCTCCTGACTGTCCTGTCCTGGCCTCGCCGGCCGGGCTTTCCCGCCTTGGAGCCCAATATGCCCGGACCGCTAGCCGGCGTGCGCATCGTCGACCTCACCGCCGTGGTGCTCGGTCCGGTGGCGACCCTTCATCTTGCCGACATGGGTGCCGACGTGATCAAGGTCGAGCCGCCCGAGGGCGACGTCATGCGCAACCCCGGCAACGCTCCGACGCCGGGCATGGGACCGATCTATCTCGCGATCAATCGCAACAAGCGTGCGTTGTGCCTGGACCTGAAAAGGCCCGATGCGCTGGCCGCGCTGAAGCGCGTGATCGCCACGGCGGACGTGCTGGTGCACAACATGCGCGTCGATGCGGTGGAGCGGCTGGGGCTCGGCTACGAGGCCGTGCGCAAGGTGAAGCCGGACATCGTCTATGCCTATAGCGTCGGCTACAAGAGCACAGGCCCCTACGGAGCCAAGCCGGCCTTCGACGATCTGGTGCAGGGCGCGAGCGGTGCCGCGATGCTCGCCACGCGCGTCGACGGCGGCCCGCCGCGATTCCTGCCGAGCCTCATCGTCGACAAGACGACCGGGCTGCATTTGGCGATGGCCGTGATGGCGGCACTCTATCACCGCGAGCGCACGGGCGAAGGCCAGGCGGTCGAGGTGCCGATGCTCGAGACGATTACCGGCTTCTGGCTCACCGAGCACCTGTTCGAAGGCACCTACGTGCCGCCGCGGGGCACGTTCGGCTACAGGCGCGTGCTCTCGGCCGACCGCCGGCCGTACCCGACGAAGGACGGCTACATCTGCGCCATCGTCTACAACGAGAAGCACTGGCGCGCGTTCGCGAACGAGATCGGCCGGCCGGACCTGCTCACCGACCCCCGCTTCGCGACGCAGCAGGCGCGGTCCAACAACCAGGTCGCGATCCAGGCGATCATGGCCGACGCGATGCCGACGCGGACGACGGCGCAGTGGCTCGCCTTTTTCGAGGCCGCCGACATCCCCGCGATGGGCGTCAACGACCTCGAGGACCTCCTCGACGATCCGCACCTGCGCGACACGGGCTTCTTCACCACGCGCGAGCATCCGACCGAGGGGCCGGTACGTACCATGGCGAGCCCGTTCTCGTTCACGGCGACGCCGACCGAGTACTCTCGGCATGCGCCGCTGCTGGGCGCCGACGGCCGCGAGGTGCTGGCCGAGGCGGGCCTCGGAGCCGCCGAGATCGACGCACTGGCTGCCAGCGGAGCGTTGAGGCTGCCGTCTTGAGGCGACAGGGGCCAAGCCCGAGGCCTCGCCCCTTCGTCAGACCTCGATCACGATCTTGCCGAGATGGCTCGCGCCTTCCATGTGCCGATAGGCTTCGCGCGCCTGCTCGAAGCGGAAGCTCGTGTCGATGACCGGCCTCAGCTTATGCGCCTCGACGGCACGGAGCATGTCGAGGAACATACGCCGCGACCCCACGTAGATGCCCTGCATGCGGATCGAGCGGCGCATGAACTGCGAGGGGTCGATCTTGCCGCCCTTCATGGCGCCGATGAGCGCGATGGTGCCCGCGATGCGCGTGGCATTGATCGTGCGCGGCAGATTGGCGGCGCCGCCGACCTCCACCGCGAGATCGGCGCCTTGCCCGCCCGTCGCCTCGAGCACCGCCTCCTCCCAGTCCGGATGCCGGCGCCAGTTGATGGCGACGTCGGCACCGAGCGAGCGGGCCTTCTCGAGCTTGTCGTCCGAGGACGAGGTGATGATGGTGCGCGCACCCATCATGTGTGCGAACTGCAGCGCGAAGATCGAGACGCCGCCCGTGCCGAGCAGCAGCACCCAGTCGCCGGCTTTCGTGCGCCCCGTTTCCACCACCGCGTTCCAGGCCGTGAGCGCGGCGCAGGGCAGCGTTGCCGCCTCGGCGAACGAGAGATGCGCCGGGACGGGCACCACGCCTTGCGCCGACAGCACGGCTTCCTCGGCGAGCACGCCGTCGAGCGCACCGCCGAGGGCGCTCGCCATCGCGTCGGCCGAGCATTGCCCGTCGGTCCAGCGCTGGAAGAAGCACGATGCGACCCGGTCGCCGACTTTGACGCCGCGGACGCCGGCACCGATCGCGGTCACCTCGCCTGCGCCGTCGGAGTTGGGAATGCGCGGATACGGCAGCTTGCGCGAGACCGGGTCGGTGATCGTCAGATAATCGCGGTAGTTGATGGAGTTGGCCCGCATCCGAACGACCACCTCGCCGGGTCCGGCCGGGCGAGGTGCCGCCTCTCCAAGCTCCAGCGCGGCGATGCCGCTGTCGGAGACGATCTGCCAGGCTTTCATGCTGTCCTCTTCATGTCGATGTCGGTGGGATCAGTGGCGCCGGCTGCCGACCATTCGGCCATCGCCGCGAGGGCGCGCTCGGCCGTTGCCCGCCGTTTGACGGCCGTCTTGTCCTTGCCTTTGATGCGCCGGCCCTCAGCGTCGCGGTCCGGGAGATCGACGGGCGGGAACAGCCCGAAGTTGACGTTCATCGGCTGGAAGGAGCGGGGGCCGCCGGACTCGGCGCTGGCGAGATGTCCGCCGGTGATGTGGCTCAAGAGCGCGCCCATGGCCGTCTCTGGCGGGGGCGGTGCAAGCAGGCAGCCGCGACGCTCGGCCGCCGCGAAGCGCCCGGCGAGGAGCCCTGTGGCGGCGCTTTCCACATACCCCTCGACGCCGGTGATCTGGCCGGCGAACCTGAGGCGGGGCAGGGCTTGCAGCCGAAGCTGCCGGTCGAGCAGGCGCGGGCTGTTCAGGAAGGTGTTGCGGTGCAGCCCGCCGAGGCGCGCGAACTCGGCGTTGGCGAGCCCGGGAATCATGCGGAAGATGCGTTTCTGCTCGCCGTGGCGAAGCTTGGTCTGGAAGCCCACCATGTTCCACAGCGTGCCGAGCGCGTTGTCCTGGCGCAGCTGTACGACGGCCCAGGGCCGCCGGCCCGTACGCGGGTCCTCGAGGCCGACAGGCTTCATCGGCCCGAAGCGTAGCGTGTCGCGGCCGCGCTCGGCCATCACCTCGATGGGCAGGCATCCGTCGAAATACGGCGTCCCCTCCCATTCCTTGAACTCCGATTTGTCGCCCGCGAGCAGCGCGTCGACGAACGCCTCGTACTCCTCGCGCGTCATCGGACAATTGAGATAGTCGGCGCCGGTGCCGCCGGGTCCCGGCTTGTCGTAGCGCGATTGCTTCCATGCGACGTCGAGAGCGATCGATTCGAAGTGCACGATCGGTGCGATGGCATCGAAGAACGCCAGCTCCGCCTCTCCCGTGAGACGGCCGATGGCAGCGGCGAGCGACGCCGAGGTCAGCGGTCCGGTGGCGATGATCACGCTCGACCAGCTTTCCGCGGGCAGCTCCGCCACCTCGCCTCGCTCGATCCGCACGCGCGGGTGCGCGGCCAGCGTCTCCGTCACTGCGGCCGAGAATGCGTCGCGGTCGACGGCGAGCGCTCCACCGGCCGGCAGCTTGTGACGGTCAGCAGCGCGCATGATCACCGAGCCGAGCCGGCGCATCTCCTCGTGGAGCAAGCCAACGGCGTTCGCCGCCCAGTCGTCTGCGCGGAACGAGTTCGAGCAGACGAGCTCCGCGAGGCCATCGGTCTGGTGGGCCTCGGTTCGGACATGCGGGCGCATCTCGTGCAGCACGACATCGACGCCGGCCTCGGCCGCTTGCCACGCCGCCTCGGATCCGGCCAGTCCGCCGCCGATGATGTGAATGGGTTCCATGCCGGAGATTTAGGCTGGATCGCCGGCAAGGTCGAGACGTAGCCTCGGGCTCCTCGGCGTGCGCACGCCGCCTCGGGCCGGTGGCTCACAGCATGTTGTGGGCGCCGTCGCAGAACGGTTTGTCGTCGGAGCCCTTGCAGCCGCACAGATTGAACGTGCCGCTCGTCTCGGCGACGAACCGTTGCGGCTTGAATGTGGTCGGCTTGTGGGCGCCGTCGCAGAACGGCTGCTTCGCCGAAAGACCGCAAGTGCACCAGAAGTACGGCTTTCCCGCCTCCAGCTCCACCTGGTAGGGGCCCTTCTGGGCGCAAACCGGCTCGTCTGCCATCGTTCCCTCCTCCAACGCAGTCTCGATCGCCGCAGGATATGGCCTGCCAGCGGCGCTCGTCGACCTAGTCGACACCCTGGAAAAGGCCCTGGCAAGCGCTGGCAGGTGCGGCATGGAGGACGACGGCCGGACTTAGAGGCCTCGCATCACGCAGCCCGCAACGAGAACCAGATGCGCGAGGAGCAGCAGCACGAACTCGCGGCCGTTGACCATCGGAATGTGTGCCTGCGCATATTTCGACGCAGCCGCGATCACCACGAGAACGATCGACAGCGTGAAAGTGAGAATGCCCGGTGCCTTGAGACCCATCAGCGTCGTGCTCCTCTTTCCCCCGGCGCGACAAGGCCGATTCGTCGGGACGTGGCGCATCGACTAGCAAACTCGGCCCGGCGAGGCCAGATGCAGGAAAATCGGCGCGCGATCGTCAGTGCGCCGCTGGGGTGCGATCCGGACCGGGACGGCGGCCGGCTATGGCGCGCCACAGCAGCAGCAGCAACGCAAGCCCCATCGCTCCAAGGCCCGCGAGCGCGATCGGATAGCGTGCGACGAGCAGCCGCCACGATACCGCTCCCGACCGCACCCTCTCGATGTCCTGCACCAGCTCTCCGGCATCGAGCGGACCACTCGCGTGGAGCATCATCGACAGTGCGGCTGCCTGGTCGCGGCTGGTCAGGATCGCCTCCCGGATGTGCGCCGGAGCGATCGCCTGCATGCGCGCCGGCACCTCGGCCACCGACGCCAGCAGACGCTTTGCTGCCGGCTTGTCGAGCGCCGTGAGGTAGCCCGAGAGGCTCTGCAACTCCACCTCGCCCATCGCCCGCGCGAGCCGCTTCAGGCTCGGCGCCTCCATCTCCAGGAGTGGCTCGAGGGCTGCTCGACCCAGGTGGGCGAGCCGGGTTGCGGCGAGGCGATCATCGATCTCGATGATGCGCGCGAGGCCCTGGCGCGTCAGTGTTTCCGGATCTGCAGCGCGATGAAGCTCGAGCTCCAGCACCTTGGCGATGCGCTGGTCCCCCGCGAGCGCGCGCCATTGGTAGCCGGCCTCGAGCGAGCGCCGGTCGCGCGCGATCTCCATCACGCCGTCCGGCCAGCGCTCCACGGCGTCCGCGAGCGAGCCGTCCGCGACGCGCGCGAGCAGCCTCGGCTCGCCACCCTGCGCGAGGGCCAGAGCCACCACCTCGTCGAGGCGTCCGAGGCGGGCGGGGCTCACGTTGTCGATGAAGGCCTTGAAGGCTGGCACGCGCTCGGCAAGCTCCAGCACCTTGCCGTGCGCCCTCCGGAACTCGTGCCAGATGTCGATGACGCGCTCGGACGTGCGCCGCGCGATGTCCTTCAGATGCACCTCGATCTCGGATGCGATCGATTTCGCGAGCTCGGCCTGCACCTTGTCGCGAGTGGCGGGAGCCTTCATCTCGCTCGCGATGATCGGCAGCACGCCGTTGCGCAACTCCCACACGTCCTTGGCGATCAGCACCACGCCGATGCCGCCCGCCACCACCGACACCACGCGGCCGAGAACCGCGCCGACGAGCCGTTGCCCCACCCGGGCCGAAAGGTTGCCGAGCTGGCGCCGCATGATGACGGCGACGAGGCCGGCGAGACCCTCCTTGGTCTCGATCAGGACGCTGCCCCGCGACACGGGGGCCGCGCCCTTGGCGGCATCGACGGAAAGCTCTTTCCCGGCATCTGCGGCCACCACGCGCGCGACCGTCGAGCCGTACCGGGGACCGAGGAACGCCTCGAGGCAACGCGTCGTCGGCTCGGCGGCATCCTCCGATGCCATCTCGAGGCGCTCGCCGACGCTGCGGCCCACACCAGCGGCCAGCGTCTCCAGCGCACGCCGCATGTCGTCGGAGCCGTAGGTGCGCTCGGCCGCCGCCTTGGCGAGCTTCTCCTGCGTCTCGCGCGAGGCGAGGCTCGAGATCAGCTCGCCCCAGCTCGTCTCCTTTTTGAGCTCGTCCAGAACGCCATCGACGCGCCTCGCGATGACGTCGTCCAGATTGCCCTTCCGCCAGGCCTCGGCGACGATCGGCTGGTAGTCGAGCCCCCGGATCGATGACGCCAGCGAGCGATGGGTCACGTCCTCGATGGCCGTGCGGAATTGCACCTCGTCGCGCGATTGGCAGGCCTCGTAGTCTTGCCGCGAGGTGGCGCCGCTGGTCGTGGCGACGGCGCTGGTCTGCGCGACTGCGGTCGAGGGGGCGTGCACACTGAGCGCCAGCCCGAGCGCCAGCCCTGCTCCTGTCGCGCGTTTGCGGATCGTCACGACGCCTCCCAAGATCGGCCGGGCCAGCGCCGACACTTGCAGCCGAAGCGTGGCCCAGGTGTGACAGATAGGCGACGCGCAGTTGATTTACCATTTCCCTGTTCGACACTGGCTGCGGAGCCGCGCCGCCGCACGCCTCACCTCGCTCGAGCCAGTCCGGCTCGTCGCTCGACCGGAGCAGCAGTCCCGTGAACACGCTCGCACTCGCCGCAATCCTCGGCTACGTCGCCGTGCAATTTGCAGTCGGCGCCTATGTCTCCCGCAGGATCGCCACCGAGCAGGACTACATCCTCGCCGGACGCTCGCTAGGTCCGGCTCTCGTCGCCTTCTCGGTATTCGCCACCTGGTTCGGTGCGGAGGCCATCGTCGCCTCGGCCGGAGAAATCTACACCAAGGGGCTGGCCGGGGCGCTCACCGATCCCTTCGGCTACGGTTTCGCCGTGCTCGTCGTCGGGTTCCTGCTCGCCGTGCCATTGTGGCGGCGCGGCATCGTCACCTACGCCGACATGGTGCGCGAGCGCTACGCGCCGGCCGTCGAGAAGCTGTTCGTGTTTATGCTGCTACCGGGCTCGGTGCTGTGGGCGGCGGCCCAGATCCGCGCCTTCGGCCAGATACTGGGCGCCACGACGGGCATGGAGATCGCGACGGCGATCACCGTGGCGGCCCTGCTGGTCGCGGCCTACTCGGTGGTCGGTGGCCTCCTCGCCGATGCCGTCACCGACGTGGTGCAGGGCCTCGCCGTGATCGCCGGGCTGGTCGTGCTGACGGTATTCGTGGCAGCGGCGCTCGGCGGCGTTGGCAGCGGCCTTGCGCAGCTCGCTCCCCCTCGCCTGTCGTTCTCCGGTAGCGGCGAGGAGGGGCTGCTCGGCAAGGTCGAGCGGCTGGCCATCGTCGTCTGCGGCAGCCTCGTCGCGGTCGAGCTCGTCTCGCGCATCCTCGGAGCGCGCACGGCGGCCGTCGCCGCGGGCGGCACCATTGCCGGGGGCGTCATGTATCTCGCCATCGGCACGCTGCCGCTGTTCCTCGGCCTGGTTGGGCCGCTGCTGGTGAAGGACCTGGCCGAGCCCGAGCAGATCGTTCCGCGGCTAGCCGAGGCCTACCTCCCGCCGGTCGCGTACGCCTTGTTCGTGGGCGCCCTCGTCTCGGCCATTCTGTCGGTCGTGCACGCGGCGTTGCATGCTCCGGCCTCGCAGCTGGCGCACAACGTGGTCCTGCGCTTCTGGCCTCGTCTTTCGCCCCGGGCACGGCTCCATGCCGTCCGGCTTTGCGTGCTCGGCCTCAGTCTCGTCGCGTGGGCCCTGGCGGGTTCCGTCGAGACCATCAAGGAGCTCGTCGAGCTCGCCTCCGCATTTGGCAGCGCGGGCGCCGTCGTCGTGGCCCTGCTCGGTCTCTTCACCCGCATCGGCGGTCCCTGGGCAGCGCTCGCCGCTCTGGCCACCGGCTCGCTCGTCTGGGCCGCGGGCCGGTTCATTGCCGGGCTGGCCGCCCCCTCTCTCGTCGCCCTCGCGGCGGCGTTCGCCATCTATCTCGCAGTCGCCGCTGTTGAGCACCGGGTCGCCTCCCTCCG
>JBFWQN010000186.1:0-9210 GCA_050249405.1 Hyphomicrobiaceae bacterium
CGCGCACCAACACATCGGCCTATTGGATCGCCGCGCTCAACAAGGCCGGCGTGCCGTGCGGCCCGATCAACACCATCGACAAGACGTTCGCCGAGCCTCAGGTCAAGCACCTCGGCATCGCCCGCAAGATGCGGAGCAAGAAGCTCGGCGAGATGCGCGTGGTCGGCCAGCCGATCAACATGTCGCGCTATCCGCAACCCGATGTCCTCGGGGCGACCCCGGAGCGCGGCGAGCACAACGCCGAGGTGCTGGCGCGGGTCGGCTATAGCGAGGCCGACGTGAGAGCCCTTGTGGAGAAAGGCGTGATTTGAGGCAGCCGGGCACGCTGTTGCCGAATTGCCACGACGGCTGATCGTAAACGGAACCTTACCTCAGCTCGCACCTGAAAGTGCCTGACCAAAAGGCGCGAATCATCGCTGATGGCGGCGGGATTCAACGCTTCGGCAGGTCAATAGATGCGATACGATCGATGCGGCGGGCCGGCGGCAGTTCTGCTGGCCGTTTGCGCCTTGGGGCTCGGTGCGTGCCGGCATGTCGACGAGGCGGCATCGGAGAGCTACGGCTCTCTGAAGGACCACGTTGCGGCTCCGGGCCATGCGAAGGTGGCTCCGAAGCCAGCCAAGGCCAAGGCCGCAGCTGTCGAGGCACCAGCAAAGATGGCGGCTGCGCCGAAAGCGCCGGCTGCCGTCGTTCCGGCCGCCGCTCCGGCCGTCGCATCAGCGACAGTGACGCCCTCCGCGGTCGTGAAGCCCGCAGCGCCGCCGGCCGCCGCTGTTGCTCCCGCCGCAACACCGCCACCCGCCGCGCAGGCTGCGACGGCCGTCGTCGCCACGCCGCCCGCGCCGAAGGCAGAGGACCCGGTGCTGGTCAAGACCGCCCTGTCGGAAGGCCGCGCCCTGTTCGACGCCGGCAAGGTGATGCAGGCGCGCCGCCGGTTCATCGAGGCAATGAGTACATCCAATCCCGAGATCGTTCATGCCCTCGGCCGCACCTACGACACTTACTATCTGACACGGTTGCCGACGGCTGATGGTGCGCCCGACATGCAGCGCGCGCTCGTCCTCTACGAGCGGGCTGTGGAGCGCGGAGCATCGGGCGCATCGCCCGATGCCGAGCGGACGCGTGGCTTCCTGAAGATGCCGCGCTGATCCCTCTGGCGAACGCACGAGGGCAGCGTTATCGGACGCTGCCGACAGGCCCCTGCCGATACTTCTCGACAATTGTCATGTCAGGTTCCACGCCGAGACCGGGCCCTTGTGGGACGCGCACTTTGCCGTCCTTGGCCACCATCGAGTCGCCGTAGGGGCTCGCTTCCAGGTTGGCGTAGATGTTCTCGAGCATCGTGTCCGTCGAAAGCGACGCCACGATATGGATCGAGGCGAGGTTGCCCGGCCCGAAGTAGGCGCAGTGCGGGATGAGCTGCACCGAATGCGCCTCTGCCGCCGCGATGATTTTCCGCATCTCCGTGATGCCGCCGATCTTCGTCACGCTCGGCTGCGCGATATCGATCGCACCCTTCTCGAAGCTGTCGACGAAGTCGTGCAGGCCCGCTGCGTTCTCGCCGGCGGCGATTCGCGTCTGGCCTTCGCGGCGCACACGCGCGAGCCCCTTGTGATCCTCGGGCGGGAACACCGGCTCCTCCAGCCAATAGAGCCGCGCTGGGCGATAGGCCTTCTCCATCTCGAGCGCCTGCTCGACCGTCCACGGGCAGTTGACGTCGTTCATGATCTCGACGTTCGGTCCCGCCCCGTCCCGCGCCGCCATCACGGCCTCGACCGTGTGCTCGTGCAACTTGATGTGCGTGAAGCCGGCCGCCGCGCGCTCGGCACAGATGCGGCGGACCACGTCCGGGCTGCCATAGCGCATCAGGCTCGAGTAGGCGCGCACCTCCTTGCGCCGCGCACCGCCGAGCAGGTCCGAGACCGGCAGCCCCGCGCGCTTCCCCGCGATGTCCCAGAGGGCAATGTCGATGCCCGAGTGCGCATACACCACCGGCCCGTTGCGCCCGAAGATGTGGAACGCCTGCGCCGCCTCGCGGTGCAGCGCGTTGATGTCCGTCGGGTCCTTCCCGATGAACCAGGGCGCCACGTAGGTCTCGAGGGCCGCCTTGGTCGCAGGGATGATGTTGTGCCCGAAGCCCTCGCCCCAGCCCGTGATGCCGGCATCCGTATCGACCTGGACCAGCAGGTGGTCTTGTGAAGGAAAGCGCAGCCCCGCGAACTCGCGCGTCGGCGCGCCCATATCGTAGGGAATGCGCACGTAGTGGGCGTGAATGGCGGTGATCTTCATGGAGGCCTCGCGTTACGACTGAGGCACCGAGTGTAGGTGGGGTCCGCGCCGGATGTCACGGCCGCTGCCGATTACGCCTCGTCGCCGGAGCCCATGCCGGCGAGCCGCTCTGGCGCGTAGTTCTCGCCGATCGACATGGCGCAGATGCGGGAGACGTGCGTCATGGACAGTGTGCTTTCTTTCGCCCAGGCATTGAGCAGCTGTTGCGCCTTGGCGAGATCCTTTTTCGACGTTGGCGTCTCGGCGATGTCGCAGCCGGCGTCACGGAGGCAGGCGACCACGTCGGTGGAGAGCACCCATCCGTCCCAGCCGGCGAAGCGCAGGAAATACTGGCCAGTCCGGCCGCCGAGGCGCGAGCCTTTCTTGGCGAGCAGGTCGAGCAGGCCCGCCTGATCGTCCCGCGGCCACGCGGCGAGGAATTTGCCGAACCCGCCATGTTCCTTCGAGATCGCACTCACGAAGCGGGCATTCTCGCGCACCGACTTGATCTTCTGCGGATGCCGCACGATCCGGGCGTCACTCGCCAGCTTCTCCCACAGCTCGTCGGGCTCGAAGCAGAGGCGGGGCACGTCGAAATGCAGGAAGGCCTCCTCGAAAGCCGGCCATTTCTGCTCGATCACCTTCCACACGAAGCCCGAGCAGAAGATTCGCTTCGTCATCTCGGCGAGGAAGCGGTCGTCACCGACGAGAGCCAGCGCATCGTTGGAAATGACGGGTGGCAGGAGCGCTTCGAGGGCAGCCTTGCCGCCCTTGCGCTTCTCTGCGCGGGCCCGAATGGCCTTGAAGGTGGTCATTGTCGATCCCAGTCGCTGCTCCCCATGGCGGATCAGCCGTGCGGCGGCCCCTTTAGCTCGACGCTGTTGCCCTCCGGGTCGGTGATGTACATGGACGGACCCTGGCCCTCGGCGCCGTAGCGGCTCACGACCTCGCCCGGGGAGATGCCGTGCGCCTCGAGATGGGCCCGCATTGCCGCCTCGTCGAACGGCTCGATGCGGATGCACAGATGATCCATGTTTCGCGCTTCCAGGCCCGGCGCCGCGCCGCCCTTGACGCCGAGCGCGCCGGCGATGTCGACCAGATCGATCAGTGCCGTGCCGGCGCGAAGCTGGTAGAGGCCGAGTGCGTCCTGCACCTTCTCCAGCTTGGCCCCCAGCACGTCGCAATAGAAAGCCTGCACACGGGGCACGTCCTTGACGCGCAGGACGACATGATCGAGGCCGAGAGGCCGGAAGGGTGCGGGGCTTGTCAAGGTTGCCTCCTGCGTCTGCTGTTCACGCGCGCCAAATCATGCCATCAGACGCCGCTCATGCCTGAACGAGGAGCTGCGCCCCAATGTCTGCCGACGTCGAGACCATCGTGATCGGGGCCGGCGTGGTCGGTCTCGCCATCGCCCGCGAGCTCAGCCTTCGCGGCCAGGAGGTAATGGTCCTCGAGCAGCACGACATCATCGGCTCCGAGACCTCGTCGCGCAACAGTGAGGTGATCCACGCCGGCATCTACTATCCGCCGGGGTCGCTCCGCGCCAAGCTCTGCGTCGAGGGCAAGAAGCGGCTCTATGCTTTCTGCGCCGAGAACGGAGTCGACCACAAGCCGATCAGCAAGCTGCTGGTGGCCACGGCCGAGTCGCAGTTGCCGAAGCTGAAGGGCTTCCAGGAGACCGCGCTCAAGAACGGCGTCGACGACCTCGTCGCCCTGACCGGCGAGGAGGCCCGGCAGCTGGAGCCGGAGGTGTCGTGCGTTGCGGCGCTGCTGTCGCCATCGACAGGCGTCATCGACAGTCACGGCTTCATGCTGGCGCTGCAGGGCCATGCCGAGACGATGGGCGCGCAAGTGGTGCTCAACACTACGGTGAAGAGCATCGGTCTGGCACCGTCCGGGCTGTACCGCGTCGCCATCGGCGACGGCGAGGGTGACGTCATCACGGCGAAAAGGCTGGTGCTGTCGGCGGGCCTTCACGCCTCGAAGCTTGCGCGCACATTCCCGTGGGACGGCAACTACCGCCCGCCCGAGACCTACTACGCCGTCGGTCAGTATTATGCGCTCGCCGGCAAGTCGCCGTTCGGACGGCACATCTATCCGATGCCGGACGGGGCGTGGCTCGGCCTGCACGTCACGGTCGACATCGGTGGCCGCTGCAAGTTCGGGCCGGACATCGAGTGGATCCCCGAGATCGACTACTCCTTCGACGAATCGAAGCTCGAGAAGTTCTTAGGGTTCATCCGCAGCTACTATCCTGGGCTCGACGCCTCACGGCTGCACGCCGACTACACGGGCATTCGGCCCAAGCTCTACCGCGAGGGCGAGCCGGTGCCGGATTTCTTCGTGCATGGGCCGGAGACGCACGGCCTCCCCGGCCTTATGCTGCTCTATGGCATCGAGAGCCCCGGTCTCACCGCCTCCATGGCGCTGGCCGAGATGGTGGCGGACCGCATCTGACGAAGCAGGCAGTGTGCCGGAAGCCGGCGGCAAGCCTCAGCGCTTCGGCGGCCGGTCGCCCTTCTGCAGGTGACGACCGGTGTCGAGCAGCTCGCTCATGTACTCCTCGTAGGTGACCCCCGCCGCCTCGGCGCGCGCGACGCGGAACCTGAGGATCGACATCGGTGGATTTCGCCAGGCCTCGCGGTGTGCCTTCCGCCACCGATAGCGCACGAAAGCGTCATTGACCGGCTCGTCGAGCGGGGGGCCGTTGTTGTGGCCGATGCCAGCCGGCGGAACCTCGGGCAGCCCCCAGGCGATGATCTCCGCCGGTCGCCGGCCCTTGAGCCACGGCGCGCGCGGCCCCCTGACGAGCCTGCTGACCTCGACTCTGTCGCCCATGACGGCTGAAGCGTCTCCCTTGGAGTTCCGTGCCGGTCGCGAGAGATTTTCCCGATCCTGGCAGACCGCCACAAGCCTGCTTTATGGGCAGCTCGCCGAATTCATCGGCACGGCGTGGTCGCTGTATCCGGAGCATGGGCCCGATTCTGCCGTTCTCTGAGGCAGCTCGCAACCACCGCAGGAGCCCGATCCGGGCTCATGGCTATCAGCCGCGCCGCGAGGGCTGCGACATGGGCTGCTGCCAGACGGTCCTTCGGGAGCAGCGGGGCACCCGCCTCAGGTATGGCATCCCTGACGATCACGAGGCCTGTTTGCTGGCTGCCGGGCGCACCAGGCTCTGGTCCGCGCACGTGGCGCTCCGGCACGACCAGAACGGCGTGTGCGAGATGGCGCGCCGCCTCGGCCAGATGTGGCGCATCGATGGGCGAGCCTGGATCGGCGGCGATGAGGATGACGCGCGCTGGCGTCTGCCCGGCGAACCTGAGCGCGGCGGCGATCTGGTCGGGCCGTCCGGCCGCCACGCGTATGGTGACCAGTCTTGCACCATCGGCGGCGACAACAGCTGCCTCCGCGCCGTCCGCGTCGTCATCGGAGAAGGGCCGAGCATCATTGTCCACGAAGTCCCAGGCGATCGCCTCGCCTTCGCCGTCGCGCGCGAGCCGTTTGGCAAGCTCCGGACGCCGGTAATCGAGCCCGTGCCCGACGAGGGCGACAGCGACGCCGCCCGGATCGCGGCCCGGCGGAATTTTCGGCTTCGGGTCGCGCGCCTCGGCCGTGCTGATGGCCAGGGCTGCCACCAGAGCCAGCGTGGCGAGGCGCTTCGGCAGCGGGCGCACGAAGTGCATTCACGCTGACCCCGCTTGCACGCCGGACGGTGGCGCGATGATCTCGCGCTCGATCAGATCGGCCAGCGACGCGATATTGTCGAGGGAAAGCACCGTCCGTCCGTCCCCTTCCGTCGGGTGATCGGCCGCGATCGCGATGACCCACGGGTCCCCCGGCGCCAATGGCTCGCGCGAGATAGAAGCCGAGCGTCGCGCCTCGATCTTCGGCACGGGTGCGGATTTGTAGCCCTCGACGACGATCACGTCGCACGGCTCGAGCATGGCGGCGACCTCGGCGAGGCCGGGCTCCGGCGCTTGCCGCAGCTCTCTGACCACCGCCACCCGCGCGCTCGACACGATGGCCACCTGGTCGGCGCCTGCCCGCCGGTGCCGCGCGCTGTCGGTGGCGCCGTCGTCGATCTCGAAGGCGTGGTGCGCATGCTTGATGGTCGCCACCCGGCGTCCCCGTCGCACGAGCTCCGCCACGAGCCGCACTGTGAGCGTGGTCTTTCCCGAATTTTTCCAGCCGACGATGGCGACGATTGGCGTGCCATTGCGGCCTGTGATCCCGGTCATGCCGGAAGCAGTGCCAGAAGGCGGCGCGCCTCGTCCAGCTCATCCGGTGTATTCGCATTGAAGAATGGATCGACCGTCTCGCCGCCTGCCGCAAGCATCGCGAAATCGACCGCAACCGTACCGTGCCGGTCGGTCCAGGCCAGAACCTTGCGCAGCCCTGCACGCAGCGCCGCCTCGAGGTCGTCGGCCAGCTCGACCGGCCAGAGCCCGATCACTGGATGCAACTCGCCGCCGGACCGCGCCATCGCAACCCTGCCACCGCCGGCGGCCAGCGCCGAGGCAAGTCGCGACACGAGATCGGTCGGCAGGAACGGCGCATCGCTCGAGACCGAAACCAGATGGCTGGCGTGAGGCATCTCCCGTTGAGCCCATCGCATGCCGGCCAGCACCCCGGCGAGCGGGCCGACGAATCCCTCCACCGTGTCGGCGACGACATCCAGCCCGAGCGCGTCGAACCGTGCCTTGTCGCCGTTGGCATTGAGTGCCAGCCGGCCGACCTGTGGCGCGATCCGCTGCACCACGTGGTCGAGCATGGTCGCCGCGCCGAGTGCGGCGAGACCCTTGTCGCCTCCGCCCATGCGGCGCGACAGGCCGCCGGCCAGCACCACGCCCGCTATGGTCTCTTTCGCCATCTGCATGATTGTGACTTAAGCGGCATCGACGCTCATGCCAAGGCGTCGGCATCGGTGATGAGCCGCGTGCCAAGCGTCACATGGAGCCCTGTCGGCGTCTGGCCTAATGTTTTGGCATGGACCACCGTATCGACGGGAATGCGAGGGAGAGCCGGCAGGGATCGGGCAGCGAGCCTGTCTCTACCTCGTCGCCGATCGTCGGCAAGGTGTTGGTCGCCTGCACCGAGGACTGGTTCACCCTGTCTCATTTCCAGCCGCTGTTGCGCCGCCTCGCTCGTATCGCGCGGGAGGTGGTCGTGGTGGCGCGCTCGTCCGGTCGCATGCCTGAGATCGAGGCGCTCGGCGCGCGCACGATCGACCTCGACTACAACCGCTCCTCCTTGAACCCGGTGCGCGAGGCCGTCACCGTGCGCCGCCTGGCTCGTATCCTCTCGACCGAGGCGCCGGATGTGGTGCACCTGATCGCCATGAAGCCGATCGTCCTCGGCGGTCTCGCGACGGCGCTCTCGCGGCCGCGCCATACGATCGTGCACATGACGGGGCTGGGCTTTCTGGCCATCTCGGATACGGCCAAGGCCCGCCTCGCCCGTGCTGCGGCGCTGCGAGTCATGCGCGGCGTGATGCGTCGGCCCGGCAGCTGGCTGCTCGTCGAGAACCCGGAGGATCTGGCGTTTTTGGAGGCCGGCGGCGTGCGTCCGGGCGCTCGCCGTACGATGCTCGGCGGCGCCGGCATCGACCCTCGGATGTTCGCCGCCCAGCCGGTGGCGCAGAGCACGGTGCCCATCGCAGCCTATGTTGCGCGCATGATCCGGCCCAAGGGCGTCGACGTGCTGATGGCGGCAGCCGACATCCTGGAGCGGCGCGGCGTGCCTCTCGCCATCGAGCTTTACGGTGACACCGACGATGGCAATCCCGAGGCGATACCTTCGGAAACGATCCGTGCCTGGGCGAATGCTCCGCGGCGCAGCTATCTGGGCTTCACGCGCGACGTGGCCGCGGTCTGGCGGCGGGCGGACATCTTCGTGCTGCCGGCCCGGAGCCGTGAGGGCATGCCACGCGCACTGCTCGAGGCGGCCTCATCGGCCCGCGCCGTTGTCGTCAGCGACGTGCCGGGCTGCCGCCATTTCGTTCGCGATGGCGTCGAAGGGCTCGTCGTGCCGCCTGGAGATCCCGCAGCCCTTGCCGATGCGTTGGCGCGCCTCGCCGTCGACCCCGGTTTGCGCGAGCGGCTTGGCGCGGCGGCAAGGGCGAAAGTCCTTGCCGGCTACACCGAGGCGCACGTGTCCGACGCCGTCGAGGGCGCCTATCGCGCCATGATCGCCTGATTGGCAGAATTCGCGGCGGTCGCCCTCAACTCCCTGGCAGCTCGGCGTCCCATACGCCTTTCGGCGCCAGCCATCCTTGCACGGACTCCTGCGCACGCTCCGCGCTCATGATGCTTGGCTGCGGCAGCGGCAGGGCTTTTCCGCCGTGCTTCTCTAGAAGGTCGTGGACCTCCTCCGGCGTGTTGTGGACGTATTGCAGCATGTTGCCGATCACGAGTGCCGAGCGCGCTCCGTCCGGTCGATTGGTCGGTGAGGTCGGCACCGGCCCTGTCGCATCTTTGGCGTCGAGCCACACGTCGCCTCGCCGCCGGTCGGGTAGCTGCAAGCTGTCGAACGTGGCGATCACGGTCTTGATGCTTGCAGCGACGACGGTGGGCGCTTCGCGTACGTATGCGGTGAAAGCACCATCGATCCTCGTGGAGACGTTGAGCCGCGGTGGATGCGACATGGTCTTCTCGGACTCCACCACTCCGCGCACGCGAACGATCGTGGACGCCTCCAACGGAAGCTTGTTGCCCGCATCATCGGTGAATGTCAGGACGGTCATGTCGAATATCTCCGAATATCGGGAGCTTGAATGGGCTGGGCAGATGCACAGCCTCCATCGAGCTTAGCCCAAGTCGCGAAGCCCGCAAAACGATCTGCCTTCGAAGGCTCTTGGGAGCCCGGCGGAGCATTGATCAAGCTCCTTGACCTCTCGCGCTAACGCACCAAGGTACTAGGGGCACGCGCCACGGGAGATGGAAG
>JBFWQN010000187.1:0-9175 GCA_050249405.1 Hyphomicrobiaceae bacterium
GCCTGGCGGTCCTCGGGCGCAACGGTGCGGGCAAGTCGACGCTCATCCAGATCCTGTCGGGGCTGCAGTGGCCGACCAGCGGCAGCATCGAGCGAGGGCTGCGCATGTCGTGGCCGCTGGCGCTGGGCGGCGGTTTCGAGGGTGAGCTCACGGGCTTCGACAACGTGCGATTCATCACGCGGGTCTACGGCGCCGATTTCCGCGAGACGTTCGCGTTCGTCGAGGACTTCACCGAGCTCGGCCGCCAGCTGCACGTGCCGGTCAGGTTCTACTCGTCGGGCATGCGCATGCGGCTCGCCTTCGCGCTGTCGCTCGCCATCGATTTCGAGTGCTATCTGATCGACGAGGTGATCCTCGTCGGCGACACGCGCTTCCAGGAGAAATGCCACCGCGAGATCTTCGGCAAGCGCAAGGACCGCTCGATGATCCTCGCGATCCACAGCCACGAGATCGTCAAGGAGCATTGCACCTCGGCGCTGCTTCTGAAGCGGGGACGTGGCATCGTGCTCGAGGACATCGATCTCGCGATCGAGATCTATCATTCGCTCTAGCCGCGGCGCCGGCTCGCAGCATCGGGGGCATCGCTCGCGCTCATGGGGGCAGAGGACAATTCCAGGTATGGCCGCCTCGCCGTGAGGGCGAGCGCGGTCCGGCTGAAAGCCTGGAGGTCGGCGGCGCCTCTCTACAACATCGCTGTTCGAGAGGGGGTCCGGCGCGTCTTCCCGCCGGCGCGAGGCCGCGACATCGGCGATGTCGGAAACGTGCGGGTGGTGGGCCTGCTGACCACGGCGACCGGCATCGGCCAGTCGGCCCGGCTGTGCGCGGGCGAGCTGTCACGCGACGGCTTCGAGGTCTCGCTCGCCAATCTCTCGAAGGTGTTCGGCGTCGATAGTGGCATCCCGCTCGCAGCGACAGGCGGCAGAGCTGCCGTCGGGCCCGATCTCTCGATCTATCATCTCAATCCGCCGCTGATCCTGCTCGGGATGATCGCGTCGGGCCTGCGCACGTACTATCGCAGCCCGGCCGTCGCCTACTGGGCTTGGGAGCTACCGGAGCTGCCGCCGGAATGGGTCGTGGCCCTGCGCTATGTGCAAGCCGTGCTCACGCCCTCGACATTCTGCGCCGATATCATCCGAAGGCACACGGACAAGCCCGTGCTGGTCGTGCCGCATCCGGTGGCGGCCGTGGACGGGCGGGACGCGACGTGGCGGGCGGGCGACGAAGGCCGGCCCTTCCGGGTGCTCTCCATTTTCAATTGCGGCTCGTCGCTCTACCGCAAGAACCCGATGGCGCTGATCGAGGCCTTCAAGCTGGCGTTCGGCCGAGACGCGGGGGCCGAGCTGGTGCTCAAGGTGTCGGATGGCCGGGCGCACCAGGCGGACATGGCCCATCTGAGAGAGCGGATCGGGAATGCGCCCAACATTCGGATCGTGGACCGGATGATGACGGAGCCCGAGCTCGACCAGCTCATCCGCTCGGCGGACGTGGTCGCCTCTCTGCACAGATCCGAGGGATTCGGTCTGTCGGTGGCCGAGGCGATCATGCGCGGGGTGCCGGTGGTCGTGACCGATTGGTCGGGGACCGCCGACTTCTGTCCGCCCCAGCTCGCCTATACGGTCGGCTATCAGCTGGTCGCGGTGGACGACCCGCATCCAGCCTACTGCCACATCCGCGCGGCGCGCTGGGCGGAGCCCTCGATCGAGGAGGCCGCGGGACGGTTGCGCGAGGTTCGCAGCGACCCTGCAGAAGCATGGAAGCGCGCGGCCGAGCTCAGGAGCAGGCTCGTCGGGCACATCGCGGCGCATCGCTACGGGCGCGCGATCGCGTCCCTGGACGGCCGCTGCACGGCCGTGGGCGAGCAGCGACCCGCAAACACGCTCAGCCCATGACAGTCTTGTAGAGGGTGCCCAGGCGCTCCTTATAGCGGGCTGGCGAGAAAAGCTTGGCGCGCTCCAGGCCGCGTGCCGAGAGGTCGGCACAGAGATCGTCGTCGCTGTCGAGGCGTCGGATGCCTGCGGCGATGGCATCGACGTCGTGGGGGTCGACGAGCAGTGCCGCATCGCCGGCCACCTCGGGCAGCGACGACACGTTCGAGGTCATCACCGGAGCGCCTGCAACCATTGCCTCGAGCACCGGCAGGCCGAAGCCTTCGTAGAGCGAGGGAAAGAGCACGGCACGGGCGCCGCGCATGAGTGCGACGAGGCGCGGGAACGGCAAATAGGCGAGACGCTTCACGCGGCGTCTTGGGGCGATCACGCCGTCCTTGATGACGTAGGTCAGGAAGCGCTCCTCGCCCATTTTCTCGAGATCGCGCTCGTACTGCCAGGCGGGAGCGCCGACCACCACGAGCGGCCGCCTGCACCCAGCCGAGGCGAAGGCATCGACGAGGCGGGACAGGTTCTTTTTGGGCTCGATGGCGCCGACGAACAGGAAGTAGCCGCCGGGCTGCAGCTCGAAATAGCTCTCGAGATCGGCGGCAAGCTCGTCGCGCGAGCCGGCCAGGAGCGCGGGCGGAATATGCACGGACTGATAGGTGTTGGTGATGCGCCGCTCGGGGATGCCGATCAGCTCGATGATGTCGCGGCGCGAATGCTCCGAGACGGTGACGATGTGGTCGGCCTTGCGTGCGAGATAGCGGACCAGCTCGAGGAAATACTTCTTGTCGTCGAGCGTCGCGTAGGGGAGCCGAAGCGGCACGAGGTCGTGAATCGTGTGGATGTTGGGGCAACCCGGCACATGGATCGGGAACTGGTGCGTCGCGTGGAAGAGATCGGGCGTGGCCGGCAGCTTCAAGCGGGCCGGACGGCCGTAGCGACGGAAATGCAGCAGGGCCGCATCGGACAGATTGCGCGCGGCATAGATGCGGTCGAAGCCGCCGAGGCGTGCTCCGGCCGGCGTGATCACGGCGCCTCCCAGCTGCAGCGTGGCCGGCCGGATGCCGAACGGCGAGCCGACGACGGCGTGGCGGGCCAGACCGACGTAGTGCAAGAGCTTCAATTCATTCGACGCACGGGCGTCGTAGAAATTGACCTCGCCGAGAAGCGGGTCCCGAGTGTCGATCCGCTTGCGGCTGCCGATGAGAACCTCTGTCCGGTAGCCGAGGTCGCGGGCCGTGGCCGCCAGCGTGCGGGCGTAGGTGGCGATGCCCGTACCCGTCTCGAGCGTCAGGTTGTGACCTTCGATGAGAATCGTTTTTTGCGCCATGACGTACCCCCGACACGCGGTCTCACGGCACTCACGCCGCCAACGGCGGGGCGCGCTCGACCGTCACGCCGTAGAGCACGAAACGGCCCTCGATGGCGCCCTCCTCGACGAAAAGACGCACCTGGAGCGGCAGGCGGGGCTCGTCGACCGTGAAGGTGACCGCACAACGGAAGCGGCCCTCGCGCGGCAGGGGCGAGGTCACCTCCTCGAGGATCCGGTCAGTGAAGATATCTACCTTCAAGGCGTTGCCGGAGACGTTGTCCATCACCTCGAACTCGACCGTAGCGGTCCAGCGGCCGGCCGGCAGGTGAAGGTAGGGGCCGAATGCAATGCAGCGGCGGCCGCCGATCATGGAGATCGGGCCGGCGAGCGGCTCGCCGTGCGGACGGGCGCCGAGGAAGATCTCCGCCGGCCAATCGAAACGCATGGCTGGGGCGCCCAACAGAAGGGCGTGGTATCCGGCCAGCGATGTCTGGCCCAAGCCCGGCTCGGCGGGGGGCGGGGCGTCGCCCAGCAATCCGGCGATGGTCGCCGGCCGGCCCGGCCGCGTGCCGAGCTCACGGAGCGCAGCTGCCTGATGCGCCGGATCTGGCGGCAGCCCGAGGTGTGCGACGAGGCCTGCGATCAAGGATTCCAACGGCATGGCCAGTGCGCCGCTGCCGAGGCGCCAGGCTCTCGGGGACAGCGCGATATCGTGGAGTGTGCCCAGGCTCTGGCTTGCGAAGCGGAGAGCCGGAAGGCCAGTGATCTTGCGGGCTCGCGCCACGTGGCTGACGATGACGGCGGGAGCCTCGAGGCAGGCGACCACGGGGGCTCCGGATTGCTCCAGCATCCTGGTAATGGATTGCGCAGGGATATCGGCGAACAGCACCACCGGCTTCTCGCCGCGCTCCGCCCACGCCTTCTGCAGCTCCTCCGCGGTGCCTGCCGCGATCCAGTGATAGGAGCCGAAGGCGGCCTCGGCGAGCTTCTGCACAGCCTTGAGCACGGTCGCCGTCATCGGCGAGGGAGTCCCGAGGACCGTCAGCAGCATGGAGCCTTGCCCACGGGGTGGAGCAGCGCACGCTTGTCGCAGCGTCCGGTCACTGCGGCTTCTCGCTTCCGCTTTTCTTGACGATCAAGCCGAAGCACGTGGACGCGAATCCATCGAGCATCAGCTTCAGGTGTTGCGTGCCGTTGGCCCAGCGGAGGGCGGCGCCCTGAAGGTCGTGCTCATAGGGAGGCAGGTCGACGAACCGGTCCATCGGGCCGTTGCCGATATCGAAGTCGAGCCTCGCCACGGCGTGTCCCTGGCTGCGAAGGCGTGCCGAAATTTCCTCGAAGTGCCGCCGCTGGAATAGAACGGTCGCCCAATTGTCGATGGTCTGCGCGTCGTTCAAGAAATTGAACTCGGTGGTGTGCACCGCGATGCCGCCGGGCCGGAGCGTGGCGAGGCTTCCCTCGATGAAATCGAGCCCCTGTCTGATGGAGCCCAGATGCTCGAGACAGCACAACGACCAGCAGAAGTCGTAGCCGCGCAAGGTCGGCGGAATGGCGTTCATGTCGACGTACTCGAGCGAGACGCGCTCGAGGAACACGTCCTTCGAGACGAGGTGCGGGTGATGGCCCATCTCGAGGCTGGAGGTGTGCTGATTGGTGGCGACCCAGCCCTTCTCGGCCGCAGCCGAAGGCGCGAGGTCGGTCATTGTGACACGGCAGCCGAGCGAGGCCAGGAAGCTTGGAATCGGCTCCTCGCCGCAGCCGAAGCCCAGGCCCTTCGCGCCGTCTTTCAGGGCGCCCTGCTCGTAGAGCGCCTGCAGCAGATAGCAGTATTCCCAGATTTTGCGGTGATAGAGCACGGCCATGCCCAGACGGCCTGCCCAATGGGCAACCCAATCGGTCTCCATGTCGGCTTGCGTGCAGGCCTTGGAGGCCAGACCGATCTTGGCCGGCGATGGCACCGACCTGGGCGGCCGCGCATCTACGAGCTTGCGAGCAAGCTCGTAGCCGAACAGCTTCAGGTTGAGCTTTATGCCCTCAATATCCTTGGCGAGCTGCCACAGTGGTCCGATGTTCGGATGGCCGTTGGTGTCGACCAGCCTCAACAACGCCTCTAGCTTGACCTCGAGCGGTGGCTCAGGCGGCGGGGCGCTGGGCTTCTTCATGAGCATCCGAGCTGTCCATTTCGATACCGCGAAGGTCTTAACCGAGATCGACCGGTGGCGAAAGCCCGAGGGCACACGCGCGGCGCCGATCTCAGGGCCGATCGGACACAGCACGGGCAGACCGCGCCGACGCAACGGGTACGTCAAATTTTATGAAATGAGGCTTATGCTCGCCGCAGTCGGTCCGTAGGCCTGTCGAGGTGCATCGGCGGGCGAGCGGCACGGGGCGACATCGGGAGCTGTGACGCTCGGGTCACGCGGGGACGCAAAACGTTGGGCACCGGGTTTCCGCTGTCTGTAGGACGGTCTATTGTCTGCGGTGTGATGGCCGACTCTTGCACGGCCGTCAGGGGGAGTCATGTGGCTTGACGTGATCCGCAGAGCGAGCTCGCTGCTCAAGGCGAGCTTTGCCGTGGGAATTTGTGCCTCGTTGCTGGGGTGTGCCGGCACCGGTCCGTCTGGCCGTGAGCTGCTCACGGCCGGCGCGGAGCGTGATGCGCCATTCGCCCTGATCGAGATCGACGATCGCAACATCGAGATCGTCTCTCGGTGGCATCGGCCGACGCTGGGCGCCATGTTCGGTGACTACCGCGGGCCGCGCGTCCAGCGCATCGACACCGGCGACGCCGTCCAGATCACCATCTGGGAAGCGGGAGCGGGTGGTATTTTCACGGCGCCGACCTCCACTCCCAACAGCCCGGCGTCCCGATCGACGCTGATTCCCGAGCAAGTTGTCTCGCGGGAAGGCTCGATCAACGTGCCCTACGCCGGGCGAATCAAAGTCACGGGCAAGACGCCAGCCGAGATCGAGACGCTGATCGTCACCCGGCTGCAGGGGCGGGCAACAGAGCCGCAGGCTCTCGTGACCGTGACGCGAAGCGCCAGCCATGCCGTGACCGTGACGGGCGACGTGACCGGCGGTGCGCGCGTGCCCCTTTCGCCGCGCGGCGATCGCATCCTCGACGTGATCGCCACGGCCGGAGGCGTGCGTGCTCCGGTGCACGAGGCCTTCATCTCCATCACCCGCGACGGCACGACGCTTAGCGTGCCCATGCAGGTGCTGTTGTCGAACCCGACGGAGAACATCTACCTGCGCCCGGGCGACGTGGTGACGGTGGTCCGACTGCCGCAATCGTTCACTGCGGTGGGCGCCACGGGGCGGCAAGCCGTCGTGCCGTTCGATGCCGGCGGAATCACGCTCGAGGAGGCGGTCGGCAAGTCGGGTGGCTTGATCGACGAGAAGGCCGATCCACGTGCTGTTTTCGTGCTGCGGTTCGAGCCGGCGACGCTGGTCAAGAGCTACGCGTCGGTCCCGCCGCATCTGCTTGCAGCGAGCGTGGTGCCGGTCGCCTATCATATCAACCTTCGTGATCCCGCCGCGCTGTTCAAGGCGCGGAGGTTCGCCATGCGGGACAAAGACATCCTCTACGTCTCGAATGCGCCGGTGACGGAGCTCGAGAAGGTGCTGCGCCTCGTCGGCATGGTCACGGGACCGACTGCGACGGGTGTCGCGATTCGCAGGAACCTCGAATAGGCGCTGGCCGGCCCGCCGTGCCGGCAGGACGGACGCGCGGCGGATACCGCCGCGGCCGGCAATGTCTTGGCCGGCTCTTGGCCTACGCGGCCGGGACAGGGCAGCCCCCACGGGGCTTAACGCAATCATCATCAAGCCAAGGCCGGGCGAATCACGTGCCGTCTCGGCCGGTCGCGAGGGGTGGCTCAGCACCGACTCGGCTCGCCCGGAGCGCCCTGTGGTTCCGTATCCAGCGTTCAAATCCCTTCTTCCGGTGCCCAGACGCGTCGTCGCAGGTAGAGGAATGGGGTGCTGGATCCCGCACGGCATCGCGTGCGCGAAGCCGAAGAGGGTCGATCGGCGTCATCAGACGATTTGCCATCCGCGAATCGGCTGCTATCAATCAATCGAAAAACATCATTCTTATCAATTGTTTATCTAGAGCAATCCGCCTGCGCGAACGTTGTGTTGCGTAGCCTCCCCATGCCGCAATGACTGCAAGTTGTATTTTCGGCACTGTCGCTTCAACTAATCAACGGTAAGGCGCTCCGAGGCTCAGAGTCCGCTTGTTTCCGGCGAGGCAGCAAGAGTAAAAAACAAGACAACAGGGGGACAACGGGGGAACGTTGTGTCACCATCGGACAACAAGCCTGACGAGCAGGGCGCGATCGCTTTCGTGGCGCCAAGAGGACGTCGGCAATTCGGCACACGGTCGGATTTCGTCGTCACCACTTTCGAGGATGAGCCTTCCGGGCGCGAACAGCGTTCGGAGCATGGCGATCGATCGCGGACGGGGTCCTTCGCTGCGGCGAGCCGCAGCGAAGGACACGAGCGCGAGCTCAACGGTTTCATCTCGCGGTACGAAAAGCCGATCCTGGAGTCGATGGCACGACAAGTGCCGGACGTGCTGTCGCCCGATCATATGACGGCCATCGGCGTCGCGGGGGCCGGGATTACATTCCTTGGGCTTACCTTCAGCAACATGGGTGCCGGCTGGCTGCTGCTGGCCGCGGCTGGTCTCGGTATCAACTGGCTGGGCGACAGTCTCGACGGGACCTTGGCCAGGGTGAGGGGGATCGAGCGTCCCCGCTACGGGTTCTTCATCGACCACATGACCGACGTCGGTGCCCAATCTCTCGTCGTGCTCGGCATGGGCCTGTCGCCCTATCTGCGGCTCGACTTGGCGATGATGATACTGGTCGTCTATCTGGCGATGACGATCTTCACGCTGATGAAGCTGCACGTCGACAAGAAGCTCTGCCTGTCCTTTGGCGGCGTCGGGCCGACGGAGCTGCGGGTGTTTCTGCTCATTGCCATAGCTCTGGCCTTGTACCTAGGGCCGGACATCAAAGTGGAGACCTCCTTCGGCAGCGCCGGCCTCTATGATTTCTTGGCGGTGCTCTTCGTAGCCGCTACCTCTGTGATGATGTTCGTGATCGCGAGGGATCAGGCGCGGGAGCTCGCTTTGCAGGATCCCAGAGTCAAGATGCAGGTCATGCAGCCCGGCCGCCTGAACGTCATGAAGAACGGTGCGCGCCGTCCGACCCATATCGTTCTGGCTGTCGCCGATGGGCGCACTCTGCTGCCAATCGGTCCCGACGGATCGTCCACGCTGGCCACTGATATGTCCAAGATCAAGTCGCTTTGATGCTCGGCCGGCCCTAGTGTCGGCGTCACTACTCTTCGTTGCTCCAGTGCCGATCCAGCGCGACACTCCTCGAATTCCGATATCGTACTGGCTCGCAGTCCTTGTGCGGTCATTCAAGTGAAGTGCCTGTTCGGATTGTTTCTTGCCGACAGATGCGACGCGGCGGGCCGGGATGAAGCGGAAGTTTCGCATGAACGGCTCGTCACAGACGTTGGAGCAGTACGCTCGCCGGCGGTTCTCCCTTGCGGGAGGGGCGCTTCTGGCAGACCGCAACCCCTACTGTGTACCGACGGATCGCCTTCGGACGGAATGCGAAGCCAACGGCCTCACGTTTCTGAGCTTTGCGCACTACGACTACTTGGCACTCGCAGACGACCAGCGCGTCCGGTTCGCGGCCATCAAGGCGATGCAGAAGCTCGGGCCGGGCGCCGGTGCATCGCGGCTCGTCGGCGGAGAGCGGCTGATCCACCAGGAGCTCGAGGCTGATCTCGCCGGCTTCATCGGCAGCGAGGCCGCGCTGGCCATGGTCTGCGGCTATGGAACGAACGTCGCGCTGGTTGGACATCTGCTGACGACGGGCGATCTCATCCTCGTCGACGAGCTCGCTCACAACAGCTATCTTGCAGGCACCAAGCTTTCGCGTGCCGAGACGCGGACGTTCCGGCA
>JBFWQN010000188.1:0-9171 GCA_050249405.1 Hyphomicrobiaceae bacterium
CCGGACCGCGGAGGAGCATTATGCCAAGCTGGCCGAAGCCGAGATCGATACGATCGCCCGCACCGGCCGACAGATGCATCCGCGCGAGGTGCTCGGGAAGCTCGAGCGATACAGGGCCGAGCTAGGTCCGCGCATAGGCTATCTGGTGCAAATGGGATAAATGGTGACCAGGCTGCTCCGGTGCGAAGCCTCCGCTCGGGGGTAACGCGCCGGCTCGCGTCATGCTAAGGATGGCGAGATCAAGGAGCTTGCCATGAACGATACCAGCACTGCGCAAAAGGACGTCGCACCGGTCCAGGCGCACGAGCACAACCACGACCACGGTCACGACGACGCCTGTGGCTGCGGTCACGATCATCATCATCACCATCACCACCATCACCACGCGCCGGTCGTCACCTACCAGCGAGCAGCCCCCAAGGTCGGGCGCAACGACGCCTGCCCGTGCGGCAGCGGCAAGAAATACAAGAAGTGCTGCCTGGAGCATGCGCGCGCCTGATCGCCCGACGACCGAGACGGCCTGGGCGGCTGACCTATCGCCGATGCATGTCATATTCAGCGAAGGATCTCGGCCATGGAGCCGGTCACCAGCAAGCTTCGTCGCACCCGACTGTTTGCCAACCTGCCGGACGACGGGATCGCGGCGCTCATCGCCAAGCCCGGTGTCAGGCATGGCGATCTCGCGGAAATCGTCGAGGCGCAGCCGGGTGATCTCGTCGTGCTGCTCGAGGGCGGGCTGCACATGCTCGCCAAGGAAGGCTCGGGCGAGCATCTGGCCATCCTCTCCGTCAACGAGGCGGCGGCCGAGCCGGCCATCCTCTACACCATTCCGCCGGGCGCCGTTCTGCGGCTGACGCGGTTCTCGACCTATGTCGTCGTCGACGGCGCTCGCCTCGACCAGCTGCTGACCACTGCGCAGGACGAGAAGAGCCTTGCCGCGCTCGACGACCGGGTGCGCGACCGGATCGCGGCGCTGATCCGGTCGGGGCCATTCAAGCAGCTCAGCTTCGAGCAGCTGGTCCGCTGCGCCGAGTCCATGCAGGCGTGGTCGGCCAGCGCCGGCGAGGACATCGTCCTCGAGGGGCAGCCGGGCGACTATTTCTACGTCATCGAGGCGGGGCATGCCGAGGTGGTGAGGCGGGGCGTAACGGTCGCACGCCTCGGTGCCGGCGCCTCGTTCGGCGAGGAGGCGCTGCTGCAAGACATCTCGCGCAATGCCACCGTGCGCATGGTCACGGACGGCCGCCTGTTGCGGCTTGCCAAGGACGACTTCATCCGGCTGCTGAAGACGGAGCTCGTCTCGACCATGGGTCCGGAGGCGGCACGTTTGATGATCGACCGCGGCACCGTGGAGATCATCGATTGCCGCAACGAGGAAGAATGGGAGCTCTGGCGCTTGCCTCGCGCGGTGCTGATCCCACTCGACCAGCTCCGCGAGCGAGCGCGGGAGCTCGACCGGGATCGCGCCTATATCGTCTACTGCCGCACGGGCCGGAGGGCGGCGGCAGCGGCGTTCATCATGCGCCAGCTGGGGCTCAAGGCGCATGCCCTGGAAGGCGGCATCGCGGCGTGGCCTTACGCCGTCGAAGGAGCGCCGCTCGGGCGGTTGTGATCCGGGAGCCTGGTCGCGCCTCGGTCAGGCTGCTGCCGGCTCGGCCCGCAGGCGAGCCTTGGTCTGCTCTGCCCAGGCCTTGAAACGGCGCTGCTCGATGGCCGTGCGCATCGCGTCCATCAGTTCCTGATAAAAGGCCGTGTTCGCCCACGACAGCAGCATGGAGCCCAGCATCTCGCCCGACTTGACGAGATGGTGAAGGTAGGCGCGCGACCAGTCGCGGGCAGCGGGGCAGGACGACTGGGGATCGAGCGGCGACAGATCCTCGGCGTGGCGTGCATTGCGCAGGTTGACCCGGCCGTTCCAGGTGAAGGCCAGGCCGTGGCGGCCGTTCCGCGTCGGCATCACGCAGTCGAACATGTCAACGCCGCGCGCCACGGCCTCGATCAGGTCCTCGGGCGTGCCGACGCCCATCAGGTAGCGCGGTTTTGCCTGTGGCAGATGCGGCAGCGTGGCCTCGAGCGTTGTCAGCATCGCCTCATGCCCCTCGCCGACGGCCAGTCCGCCGACCGCGTAGCCCGGCAGGTCCATTCCGACGAGCGCCTCGGCCGAGGCGCGGCGCAGGTCGTGGTAGACGCTGCCCTGCACGATGCCGAAAAGCGCCTGACCGGGCTTCGCAAGCCTGTCGAACGCAGCTTTCGAGCGCTCCGCCCAGCGGAGCGACAACTGCATGGCACGCTGCGCCTCGCCGTGCTCGGCCGGATGCTCGATGCACTCGTCGAGCTGCATCTGGATGTCGGCACCGAGGAGGCACTGGATCTCGATCGAGCGCTCGGGGGTCAGCATATGGCGCGAGCCGTCGAGGTGGGATTGGAACTCGGCGCCCTGCTCGGTGATCTTGCGTATCTGGGAGAGGCTCATCACCTGGAACCCGCCCGAATCGGTGAGGATCGGCCCGTCCCATCGCATGAACGAATGCAGCCCGCCGAGGCGGGCCACGCGCTCGGCGCCGGGCCGAAGCATGAGGTGGTAGACGTTGCCCAGCAGGATTTCCGCCCCGGCTGCCTTCACCTGATCGGGGTAGAGTGCCTTAACGGTGCCGACCGTGCCGACCGGCATGAAAGCGGGCGTGCGAATCATTCCGCGCGGCGTCGCGATCTCGCCGCGCCGGGCCGTGCCGTCAGTGGCGAGCAGGCGGAAGCTGAAGGCGTCGGTCATGCTCGTCCTGAGACTGGTGGGCTGCCGCTCGGCTGCGGCCTCGGCTCGATTATCGCGGTGTCGCCGGCTGGACAAGCCAAGCTTCGACCTTGACGACCATCAACGACGCTCGTTCCTGGAACGGCGATCAAGGGGGCGGCGGGGAGACGACAGGCATCCGAGAAGGCGAGCGTCCCAATGCGAAACGCCCGACTCCTTTCGCATCAGGATGCGGAGCCAACCGCCGATGCCGCGGGCCCGCAAGCCCCACCGTCGTCCGAGGCTGCTCCTCCCGCCGTCGCGCCAGCGGTCACGGCTGCGCCCTTGCCGAGGCCACCGATCGGGAACGGGCATCTCAGTCACCCAACTCAGGGCCGCCACGAGCTGCAGTTCGAGTATCTCGACCGCTTCCTGCGCGCGGGGACTGCCCGCTTCACGCTCGGCCTCTCACCTCACGCGATCGGCGCGGCCTGGTTCGACTGGTCCCTGCACCTGTTGCGCTCGCCCGGTCGGCAGCTCGATCTCTGGGCGGCGATGGTGGCCAATCAGGCGCGGCTGGCGCGCTTCCTGGCGGCGTCGGCGGCTGGCGGCGAGCCGGAGCGGCCGTTCGCGCCCCGGCCCGGCGATCATCGCTTCGATGCGCCTGGCTGGCACGAGCAGCCGGCATGCTGCCTCTTGCAGGCCTATCTCGCGATCGAGGACTGGTGGTCGCTCGCCACGACGCACATCCGGGGCATGGAGCCGCAACACGCCGCACGCGTCGCCTTCATGACGAGTCAGCTGGTCGACATCCTGGCGCCGACCAACAACCCGATGACCAATCCGGTGATCATCGACAAGACGTTGCAGGATGGCGGGCAGAACGTGATGCGAGGCCTCGCCAACCTCGCCGACGACCTGGGCCGCGAGCTTGCCGGCGATCCGCCGCGCAGCGCCAGCGAGCTCAAGGTCGGGCGCGATCTGGCCGTCACTCCGGGCACGGTCGTGTACCGCGATCACCTGCTCGAGCTGATCCAGTACCGGCCGGCGACGGCCGAGGTGCATGCCGAGCCGCTGCTTGTCGTGCCGGCGTGGATCATGAAGTACTACATCCTCGACTTGCGGCCCGAGAACTCGCTGGTGCGCTACCTCGTCGGGCGAGGGCATACGGTGTTCATGATCTCGTGGCTCAACCCGGGTCAGCCCGACCGGGACATCGGGCTCGACGACTACCGGCATGCGATCATGGCCGCGCTCGACGCAATCGCCAGCGCGATACCGAAAAGCAAGATTCATCTGGCCGGCTACTGCCTCGGCGGCACGATCGCCTCCATCGCGGCCGCGACCATGGCGCGCGACGGCGACGACCGGCTGGCCTCGCTCACCTTGCTTGCCGCCCAGACCGACTTCAGCGAGGCGGGCGAGCTCATGCTGTTCGTCGACGAGAGCCAGATCGCCTTCCTCGAGGACATGATGGAGGCGCAGGGCGTGCTGAAGGGCCGGCAGATGTCGGGCGCGTTCCAGCTGCTCCGCTCGAACGAGCTGGTCTGGTCGCGGCTCATCCAGGAGTACGTGCTGGGCGAGCGGCCCGAGGTGTTCGACATCCAGGCCTGGAGCGAGGATCTGACGCGCATGCCCTATCGCATGCATTCGCAGTACCTGCGCGGCCTCTTCCTCGAC
This sequence comes from Hyphomicrobiaceae bacterium, assembly GCA_050249405.1. GTDB lineage: Bacteria > Pseudomonadota > Alphaproteobacteria > Rhizobiales > Hyphomicrobiaceae. The sequence goes on from JBFWQN010000188.1 coordinate 4,409, forward strand.
AACCGGCTGACGGCGGGGCGGTTCGCGGTCGAGGGACGCGTGATCGCCCTGAAGGACATCGAGGCGCCGATGTTCGTCGTGGGCACGGAGAGCGACCACATCGCGCCGTGGCGGTCGGTCTACAAGGCGCATCTGTTCACCGACAACGAGATGACGTTCGCGCTGACCAACGGCGGGCACAACGCCGGCATCGTGTCGGAGCCCGGGCATTCGCGGCGGCACTATCGGATCGGCACGCGCAAGCCTCTCGACCGCTATCGCGATCCCGATGCATGGGCCGCCTCGGCTGCGGTGGCGCAGGGGGCGTGGTGGCCGGCCTGGGCCGACTGGCTCGATGCACACGGCTCGGGCGCGATGGTGCCGGCCGTGGAGCGGGACGACCGCCGCACCGCGGGCAAGCTGTCACCCATCGAGCCGGCGCCGGGGCAGTACGTGCTGCAGCGATAGGGCGGTGGCCCAGCCGGCTCAGCGGCGGCCGAACAGGCGCTCGATGTCGCCGCGCTTCAGCTCGACATAGGTCGGGCGGCCGTGGTTGCACTGGCCGGAGAAGGGTGTCGCCTCCATCTCGCGGAGCAGCGCGTTCATCTCCTCGGGCGTGAGACGGCGGCCGGCGCGCACGCTACCGTGACAGGCCATCGTCGCGCATACGGCCTCTAGCCGGTCCTTCAGGGCGCCGGTGCCGTTGCCGGCGAGGACGTTGACGAGGAGGTCGCGGACGAGGCCCTGGGCATCCACCTTGCCGAGCAGCGCCGGCACCTCGCGCACGGCGACGGCACCCGGACCGAACGGCTCGAGGCAAAGGCCGAGCTCGGCCAGCTCGGCCGAGCAATCGGCGAGAAGGGCGGCCTCGTCCGGCTCCATCTCGACGATCTCGGGGATGAGCAGCCCCTGCCGCGCCACGCCGCCTGCAGCCAGCATGGCCTTCATCCGCTCGTAGACGAGGCGCTCGTGCGCGGCGTGCTGGTCGACGATGACGACGGAGCCGCGGGTCTCGGCGACGATGTAGGTCTCGTGCAGCTGGGCCCGTGCCGCCCCGAGAGGGCGGTCGAGCAGGGCATCGGGCACGGGCGCGGCGGCGGCAGCCGTGTCCGCCGAGGGCTCGAGCAGCATATCGAGTGGCGCCTGCATCGCCTCGCCGAAACCCGCGGAGTAGCGGGCGCTGCCGGCTGTGCGCGAGGCGCTGGCGGCATAGCCCTGTCGCGGCGCTGGAGCAGTCGAATGGCCGGATGCGGTGCTGGGCCAGACATTGGCGGGGCGTTCGGCGAAGCTGCCGCCGCCGCCCCTGTCGCTGGCGCTGCCGGCGAGTGCATCGAGCGTGCGGGCGCCGTTGAAGGCGGTGGCGCGGTGGCCGGCCTGCTCCAGCGCGTAGCGCAAGCCGCCGACGATGAGGCTGCGCGCGGTGGCGGCATCGCGGAAGCGCACCTCGGCCTTGGTCGGGTGCACGTTGACGTCGACCTCGCGCGGGTCGAGCGTCACGAACAGCGCGACGAGCGGATGCCGGCCCTTGGGCACGAGGTCGCCGTAGGCCGCCCTGAGCGCACCGAGCATCAGCCGGTCGCGGACGGGACGGCCGTTGACGAACAGGAACTGCAACCCCGTGTCCGGGCGGTGCAGCGTCGGCAGGCCGGCGAAACCCGAGACGCGCACGCCCTCGCGCTCGCCGTCGAGCGGCACGGCATCCTCCAGAAAATCGCGGCCCATGATGCGGCCGAGCCGCGCGAGCAGGCCATCGGGCCCGGCCGGCTGTGCCGGCAGCACGAGGCCCGCGCGCTCGCCCGTTGTGACGGTGAAGGCGACCTCGGGGTGCGCCATGGCGAGGCGCTTCACGGTCTCGGAGATGGCCATGTTCTCGGCCCGCTCCGATTTCATGAACTTGAGGCGGGCGGGGGTCGCAGAAAACAGGCTGCGCACCTCGACCGACGAGCCGTGGTTGACTGCGGCCGGACGCACGCCGCCCTTGGTACCACGGTCGACCACGATCTCGAGGCCCGAGGCGGTATCGCGGCGGCGGGTGCGGATGGAGAGGGTCGCGACCGAGCCGATGGAGGGCAGCGCCTCGCCGCGGAAGCCGAGCGTCCGGATGTCGAACAGGTCGTCGTCGGCGAGCTTCGACGTGGCGTGGCGCTCGACCGCCAGCGCCAGGTCGTCGGCATCCATGCCGGAGCCGTCGTCGGTGACGCGGACGAGCGCGAGGCCCCCCGAGGCGGTGACCACCTCGATCGACCGGGCGCCCGCATCGAGCGCGTTCTCGACCAGCTCCTTCACCACGCTCGCCGGCCGCTCGATCACCTCGCCGGCAGCGATGCGGTTGACGGTCTCGGGTCTGAGCTGACGGACGGCCAAGGTGCGGAGTTCCCGGTGCGATTCGGTGCGGGAGAGGTTAGCCGAGGCGAGGGGTGGGGGGTAGCGAGCAGGGCAAGGGGGTGTGGAGGACGGGGGGATTGCTGACGTCTACTGGTGGCCAGGGCCGGCCCTCTCGTGCGTGCAGCGGCATGGCAGAGGATGACCAGAGAGCGGAAGGTGTGCGCTCGGCCTCATGGCCAACCACTCTCCGCGTGGCACTGCCTTCTGTGGCACTGCCTGTCTGTGGCACTGCCTATCCAATGTCATCCTCGGGCTTGTCCCGAGGACCCATTCCTCCGCTTGCTCCTTCGATGCGGTTTCCGGGCAACGCCAGCAGCGCCGGACAAAGATCGCGCCAATGCGGGTTCTCGCGCTCGATCGCAGAATGTATGTGTCGCAAGGTGTGCATGGCGCGTCCGGTGCCCCCTGCGTAGCATCGAGCCTGCGGCACCATGGGTCCTCGGGACAAGCCCGAGGATGACAGCCTGAGAGACTGGGCCATGCCACAAGCTCCCAGTTCGCGTCGTGGAGATACGGAGGGCGCGGAAGTCTAAGTTGTCTTCGCAGCCGGATTGCAGGCAAGATTGAGAATGTCTGCACGCCATCTGTGGCGTCGTGAGGATGAAATGACCATCGAGGCTATGACATTTCACCGCTTTCACTTTGGCGAAGCACGCAAGGCTCGGGAATGGCGCCCCGCTGCACCGCAGACGGCCGCTCATTGGCTTTGTGGGCCGGCAAGACCCGTCGGTATAAGCAAACTGATAAATGGAGTCAGTCCAATCTGGTTTGGGCTCGGCTTTTATCGAGACTTATCCGAAGCGGAAAAGATACTGGTAGCTCATGCCGATCATCTTCCGGACTGCGCACAGGCAAAAGAGGCGTGGCATGCTCTGCTTATTCCTATCAGTCACAAGGGAGAGACAAACTGGTTCGGAGAAATCGCGAGTACCAGCATCATACGACCAGTAGCTACGGATCCTGGAGGACCACTCGTGGTGTTGACCTCGGCGGGCTACCAAGTGCTACCACCGGAGCAACTGACACTCGACTTGCCGAGGCGGCTGGATTTCATCGCAAATGTCGATCGGGTCCTGGAATGGTTCGCCAGCGTTCCAGGAAACTTGGCGCGAGAGAATTACGAGGTGGGAAAGCCAACGACCGATGGTCTGACGTTCAGCTTGTGGGAGAGCGATTCTGATATGATGAGAGCCGCTTATCAGGCCGGACCGCACAGAACGCAACTGGAGCGTCTCCGAACCGAGAGAATCGCTGATAGAACTTCATTCACGCGTGCTCGTGTCGCCAGAAGAATAGGAACGTGGCAGGGATCTCCATTGATCTAGCGCCGCGTTGCGAAGTTTCCTCCCATGACCAATGGCGAGGTCAGGCAGAATTTTGCGTCCAACAAGATTTTACCCCCTCCCCAGCCGCTCCCGCGTCAACACCTTGGCGAGCTCCACCGCCGGTTGGTCGAAGGGGTCGACCTGGAGCAGGCGGCCGGCGAGGATGGTCTCGAGCATCATGTGCATGAGGAGGGCGCCGAACGCGGCCTCGTCGAGGCGGTCGAGGTCGATGCCGCGCACGGGGCGTCCGGCCTTGCCGAGTGCCTCCGGCACGGCCACGGACTGCGCGGCGACGAGGTCGCCGAGCGGCCGGCCGGCGAGGAAGCCGATGCCGGCGCGATTGCACAAGTCCGCGTCGAGCACGGGGCCGGTGCCCGCGGTCGGCGCGCGCACGACCGTGACGAGGTGCTCGCGTGGGCCATCCATGAAGAGCTGGAGCTGGCTGTGCTGGTCGAGCGGCCCGAGGCAGGCGAGAGGCGTGGTGCCGGCGCCGCCCTTGCCCAGGCTCTCGGCCCAAAGCTGGACGTACCAGTCGCCGAAGCGGCCGAGGCGATCGGCGTAGGGCATCATGACCGACACCTTGACGCCGCGCTCGCGGAGGAGGGCCACGGCGAGGGCCGCGCCGGCGGCGGGGGCGAAATCGGCAGCCGGACCGGCGGCCATCAGGCCGTCGACGACCGCCTTGGCGCCGCGGCGGAGCGCCCGCACGTCGAGGCCGCGCACGATGGCCGGCAGGAGGCCGACGTTGGTCAGCACGGAGAAGCGGCCGCCGACGCCCGGCTCGTGGTCGAGCACGGGAATGCGGAAATCGGCGGCCAGCTGGCGCAGGCCGCTCGGCCGGCCAGCGGGCGAGGGATCGGCGAGCGCCAGGAAATGCCGGGAGATGCGCGATTCCAGGCCGGCCTTGCGGACGGCGCCGAGGGCTGCCACGGCCTGGGCCAGCGTCTCGGGCGTGCCGCCCGACTTCGAGATCACGACGAAGCGGGTGGCGGCGAGGTCGAGGCTTTCCAGGGCGCGGCCGAGGGTCGTGGCGTCCAGGTTGTCGTAGAAGCGCGTGCGGGGCCGCTGCCGCTG
>JBFWQN010000189.1:0-9138 GCA_050249405.1 Hyphomicrobiaceae bacterium
AACGCCAGCGGCATCGAGGGCATCAAGGTTCGTGTCACGGCCAAGTGCGACGACGAGGAGACCGCGACCCGCATCCTCGACGCCGAGGAAAAGATCCTGCGCGCGATCCTCGGCGAGGCCGTGTTTGGCATCGACGAGGAATCGATGGAGCTGGTCGTGCTCAACGCGCTGAAGTCACGGGGCATGACGCTCGCCGTCTCCGAATCGGTGAGCGGCGGCATCCTGTCGTCGCGCATGACCGCGATCGACATGGGCATGACGACGTTCAAGGGCGCCATGATCCGTCCCGACCGCGATCCCGTAGAGCCGCCCTCCCTGTCGCCGGAGGCGCGCAGCGTTCGCGATGCGATGGCCGTTCGCGATGCCTTCAAGACGGACATCGGTCTCGCCATCGTGGCAGCCGACCGCGACGAGGGCGCGCGGCCGGGCACGGTGTTCATCACGGCGATGCTCCGCGATACGCCGCACGCCGACATGACCGTGCTGCCCGGCGACCGCAAGCGCATGCGGGAGTATGGCGTGATCAGCGCCCTCAACCTGCTGCGTAAGCTGCTGGCTGTCTGAGGCCGTGTCCGAGTCTCCGGCCATGACACGAGCTGCTGATTTGCCCGTAGGCTGGAAGGGCCTCGCCTTCGACGAGATCGATTCGACTAATTCCGAGGCGTTGCGTCGGGCCGGCTCCGGCGAGCGAGGTCCGCTGTGGATCACGGCGCGCCGCCAGACGCAGGGGCGGGGTCGCTCGGGGCGCGTCTGGGCCTCGGCCGACGCCAGCCTTGCCGCGACCCTGCTCTTGGCACCGAGCTGTGCAGTGGCGGCCTTGCCGCAGCTGGCGCTCGTTGCCGGAGTGGCTGCCTCCGATGCCGTCTTGGCCATGTTGCCCCAGGATGCACGCTGCCGCGTGCGGCTGAAGTGGCCGAACGACGTGCTCGTCGGCGGGGCCAAGGTGACTGGCATTCTGATCGAGAGCTCGATTTTCGGATCGGAGCTGGTGGCCGTGATCGGCATCGGCACCAACGTGGGTGCGCGCCCCGACCTCGGCCGCTCCGACGTCACCTCTCTTGCCGATAACGGCAGCACGGCTGGCGCGGGCGAGCTGAGCCGGACCCTCGCACATGCCCTGGCGCACTGGCTCGCGGTCTGGCGCGAGGGAGGCGGGCTCTCCGAGATTCGCGACGCTTGGCTCGCGCGGGCCGGCCGCGTTGGAGAGCCGATGACGGTCAATGCCGGTGGCGAGAAGGTTGCGGGCGTCTTCGCCGGGCTCGACGAGGACGGCGCGCTGCTGCTCGAAACGGGCGGCGCTCTGCGGAGGTTTACTTTCGGAGACGTGGCGCTGGGCGCAACGAGAGTGTAACCCTTCCCGTTCGCTTTACACTCGGGGCCGTGCGCGGCTCCGTCAGGGAACAGGCCGGGATGGCAGATCAGAGCACGGAGACGACAGTCAAGGCTGGCAAGCGGCGCGGAGACGAGCTGGTCTTCGTCGCGCTGGGCGGCCTCGGAGAGGTCGGCATGAACTGCTACCTCTACGGTTTGGGTGCGGAAGGCGCCCGTCGCTGGCTGATGGTCGACCTCGGCATTACCTTTCCCGAGGGCGAGTTCGATCCGGGCGTGGACGTGATCCTGCCCGACCTTAAATACATAGAGGCCCATGCGCATGCGCTCGACGGCCTGGTCATCACGCACGCCCACGAGGACCACATCGGCGCCGTGATCGAGCTGTGGCCGCGGCTGCGTTGTCCGGTCTATGCGACACCTTTTACTGCGGCCTTCCTCAAGGCGAAGCTCGCCGAGCACGGCAACGGCCTGAAGATTCCGGTGACCGAGGTGCCGCTCGGCGGCCGCTTCGAGGTTGGACCGTTCCGCCTCGAGTACATTTCCATGTCGCACTCGATCCCCGAGCCGTCGGCACTCGCGATCGGGACGCCGCACGGCACCGTTCTGCACACCGGCGACTGGAAGCTCGACCAGTTCCCGGTGGTGGGCCAGCCCGCCGACGAGGCGCGCTTGGAGAGGCTCGGCCAGGAGGGCGTGCTCGCGCTGGTCGGCGACTCGACCAATGCTTTCCGCGACGGTCGCTCACCGTCCGAGCTCGAGGTCGCTCGCTCGCTCGCCGGGATCGTCAAGGGGGCCAAGCGGAGGGTGCTGATCACCTCGTTCGCCTCGAACGTCGCCCGCATTCGCGCTGTTGCCGATGCCGCGCGCGCGAGCGGACGGCGGTTGGTCGTGGCTGGGCGTGCGCTGCATCGTGCGATCCAGGTGGCGATCGATACGGGCTACCTGCCCCAGGGCTTCCAGTGGTCCGACCAGCAGGAGTTCTCGTACCTCGCGCCCGAGGAGGTGCTCGCGATGGTCACCGGCAGCCAGGGCGAGCCGCGAGCGGCGCTCGCCCGGATCGCCGACAACGAGCATCCGGAGATCACGCTCGGGCAAGGCGACATGGTCGTTTTCTCGTCGCGTACGATCCCCGGCAACGAGAAGTCCATCGGCCGCATCCAGAACAAGCTGGCGCGAATGGGCGTCGACATCGTCACCGACAACGAGGCGCTCGTGCATGTCACGGGGCATCCGCGCCGGGAGGAGCTGCGGCAGATGTACGGCTGGGTGAAGCCCCGCATCGCCGTGCCGATGCACGGCGAGATGCGTCACCTGAAGGAGCACGCCCGTATCGCGCGCGCGTGCGGGGTCGCGGAGGTGCTGACGCCGGTCAACGGCGAGATGGTCGCGCTGGCGCCGGGAGCGGCCCGCATCGTGGACGAGGTGCCGGTCGGCCGCCTCTTCCGGGACGGCCGGTTGCTGGTCCCGGGCGACGGCGGCGCTGTCCGCGAGCGCCGGAAGCTCGCCTTCGTCGGCTTGATCGCGGTCTCCCTGGTCATCTCGCGCAAGGGCGAGATCCTGGCTGACCCCGAGATCGCGCTGGATGGCATTCCCTACGACGACGCCGCCGGCAAGAGCATGGAGGACGTCGTCTTCGATGCGGTGGAAGGTTGTCTCAAGGGCATTCCGCCGGGCCGCCGACGTGAGGTCGATACGCTCCGCGAGGCGCTCAGGCGTTCCGTGAGGGGCGCCGTCGATGCCGCCTGGGGCAAGAAGCCCATCGTCAAGGTGTTCGTCGCCGTCGTGTCCGGCGGGAAGGCGTAGTCACGGGCGCCGCGCGAGACTGGTCCCGCCGTCGATCGACGGCGGGCTTCACTTGTCGAGCCAGACGTCCTCGAAGCGCCACTGATTGTAGATGCCGTTCTTGTGGCGCACGATGCCCTTCACTGCCGGTTGCCAGCAGGTCCCCCCACGCGAGTGGTAGATCACGGGGCGCGCGGCGTCCTCGATCAGCTTGCGCTCGATAGCCCACACGATCGACTTGCGCTTCTCCAGATCCGCCTCGCGAGACTGCTCGGCGATCATGCGATCGACGTCGGCATTGCAGTAGCGGGTGAAATTGCGCTCCGACTTGCACAGGAAGTTCTCGACCAGATTGGCGTCGGGGTCGTCGACGCCGACGCCGGTGACGTTGAGCGCGACCTGATAATCCTTCTTCTGCATGATGTTGTACCAGACCGTCGAATCCGCCACCTGCAGCTCGCCCTCGATGTGGATGGCGCGCAGGTGGTCGACCAGGATCACGGCGGCGTCCTTGTAGCTGTCGAGCTGCCGGGTCGTGATCTTGACCTTGAGGGCCTTCTCCTTGCCGTAGCCGAGCCCTTCCATGATGCGCCGGCCCTCGGCGCGGCTGGCCTCTACGTTCTCGGCGTAGCCGGGTAGCGCTGCCTGCATGTCCGCCGGCATGCCCCACCGGCCGTCGGGCAGCGGCATCATGGCGCCACCGATGCCGAGCTTGCCCTCGCCCATGATCTGGGCGAACGCCTTGCGGTCGATCGTCAGCATCATGGCGAGGCGAACCTGCGGGTTGTCGAACGGTGGCGCCGTGTGATTGACCATAAGGTTGGCGTAGGTGCCGGCCGCGTTGAGGCTGCACACGGCGTGCGGCGCGCGCGCGGCCACGTCACGCAGCAGCGGTATGGTCACGTCGTCGACCGTCGTCAGGTCGAACTCGCCGGCCGCGAACGCGAGAATGCGCGTCGAACGGCTCGAGATGATGCGCGACTCGATGGCGTCGAGGTAGGGAAAGCCCTTCTTCCAGTAGCCGGGGTTGCGGACCAGCGAGATCGACTGGTTGCTTTTCCAGTCCGCCAGCTTGAAGGGCCCGGTGCCGATCGGCTTCGTGCGCATGTCGCGCGCCGAGACGTGGCACGGGTAGATCGGCGTGAGGCCGGATGCGAGCAGGTTCAGCAACGACGGCTGCGGTGCCTTCAAATGGAACGACACCTCGCTGTCGCCGCCCGTCGTGAGCCGCTCGACGTTGTCGAACCAGATTTTGCGCGGACTCTTGCGCGTCCCTTCTTTGATGCCGTTGATGAGATCGAACGTGCACACCACGTCGGCAGCCGTGAACGGTTTGCCGTCGTGCCAGTTGACGCCGCTGCGCAGCTTGAAGGTCAATTTGGTGCCGGCCGCCTCCAGCGACCAGCTCTCGGCCAGCTCCGGCACGATCGTATCGGCGCCCTCGAGCGGCGCCTGCGGATCGTACTTCACCAGATTGTTGAAGAGGGGCGAGAATGGGAACGCGGTCGAGATCGTCGCCTCCTCGAGGATCGAGGCCGAAGGCGGGTTCTCTCTCTGGTAGACGCGGAGCGTGCCGCCCTGCTTCTGCGACCAGGCTGCCGGCGCTCCGAAAGCCATCGCTGCCGCGAGCACCGCTCCGCCGATCGATATCCGTCGCATGTCATCGCCTCCCGCACTCAGGAAGCGTCATTATGAGCTCAGCCTGCCCTGCCGCCGCAAGGACGACCGCTTGCCGGGATCGGCGAAGTGCGTGACGGGTCTCGGCGAGACCGGATCCATCGAGCGACGAGGAGCCGTCACCTCTCGATGGTTCTCAGCCGCGCCAGCACGGCGGCAGCCTCCTCGGCGATGCGCCGAACCACGTCGCCGGCCGACTCGACCGCGTGGATGAGACCGGCGCTCTGCCCAGCCGGCAGCACGCCCGTCGTCACGTCGCCCTCGATGCGACCACGATAGGAGGCGGGCTCGCCGACCTCCTTCAGCTGCAACGGATAGGGCTTGATCTCGCGCTCGCGGCCTTCCCAGCTCCGAGTGAACTCGTTGCGGATCATCCGGTTGGTCTTGCCGGAGTGCGCCCGCGTGACGATCGTGCCGTCCTCGTCGATCTCGGTGATGCGGCGCTTGTAGTTGTCGTGGCCGCGCGCCTCCGTGGTAGCGATGAAGCGCGTGCCCATCCATACCCCCGCCGCGCCGAGCGCCAGGGCCGCGACGAGGCCCCGGCCGTCGGCGAGGCCGCCGGCGGCGATCACCGGGATCTTGACGACGTCCGCCACGCGGGGCACGAGCGCGATGGTGCCGATACGGCCGACGTGGCCGCCGCCGTCGTGGCCGGAGGCGATCACAGCATCCACGCCGGCCTTCTCGACGGCCACCGCCTGCCGCGCCATGCCGACGAGCGACAGGACTTTCATGCCGGCAGCGTGGGCACGTGGCACCACCGGTCCGGGATTGCCGAGGCCCGAGACGATCACGGCTACGCCTTCCTCGAATGTCACCTCGATGTGCTCGCGGCACTCGCGCTCGTAGGCATCGACCGTCTCGCCGCTGCCTTCGGTCTTGGCGAACAGGATGTCGACGCCGATCGGCTTGTCGGTAAGCGACTTGGCGAGGCGAATTTCCTCGCGCAGCCGCTCGGGCGGCATGTAGGCCGAGCCGATCACGCCGAGCCCTCCCGCATTGGACACCGCCGCCGCCAGGGGACCGTAGGCGACCTGGTACATGCCGGCCTGCAGGATCGGATAGCGGATGCCGAGCAGCCGGCAGAGCGGGTTCGCGGCAAACATCGTGTCGGGCATGCGGCAGGCACTCCAGGGGCTGGATTTGGTCCAGTATGAACCGCTTGAGCCGGATGCCGGAAGGGGCGGCTCACGGGCCGACGAGGTGGCCTTGCAGCCGGTAGGCCCGCCGATGCCGGCTTTCCGGACGGGGCCGTGACAAGGTTCCAGCTACGCGCGCGCCTCCCTGCCGCCTATAAGGCTAGCGAACGCCCGCGCTCCGAGGAGATGCAATCCATGATCGGCCGCCTCAACCACGTCGCCATCGCCGTCAAAAGCCTGGATGCCTCGGCCGCCGTCTATCGCAATACGCTCGGAGCCAAGGTATCTGCGGTCGACATCCTGCCGGAGCACGGGGTGAAGGTTGTCTTCGTGGAGCTGCCGAACACCAAGATCGAGTTGCTCGAGCCGCTGGGCGCCACCTCGCCGATCGCCAAATTCCTCGACAAGAACGCCGACGGCGGCATTCATCACGTCTGTTACGAGGTCGATGACATCATCGCTGCCCGCGACAAGCTGAAAGCCGAGGGGGCGCGTGTGCTCGGGGATGGCGAGCCCAAGATCGGCGCCCACGGCAAGCCTGTGCTGTTCCTGCACCCGAAGGATTTCTGCGGCACGCTGGTCGAGCTCGAGCAGGCGTAAGTCTGTCGCCACGGATTGCTCCCGCGGCGATCGATGCAGCCGCCACCCGTTCGCCAGCGACTTTGGAGACACCGGCATGAGCGTCTCGTTCATCATCGCCATCTACTTCATCATCTGGTGGGTGGTGCTGTTCGCCGTGCTGCCGTTCGGCGTGCGGACCCAAGGAGAGGCCGGCAACGTGGTGCCCGGGACGCCGGAGAGCGCGCCGTCGGATTTCCGGCTGCTTCGTGTGGTGCTCTATACGACTGCGGTGTCGGTGCTGGTGTTCGTGCTGCTCTGGCTGGCCGTGAGGTACCGGATCATCGACCTCGAGGGCATGTCGGCCGGCACCGAGTGACGAATGAAAGGCCAGACAAAACAATCGGGGCGTAGACCCTTTGGCCTGCCCCGCTAGCGTAAGCGCCATATGACGCACAAATGCGTCGGCTCTTGTGCACTGCCTCATGTCCCCTTGAGGTGAGGATCAACAGGCCAATGCAGCGGCACCGCAGCCATTCTCCCCTTGCGGCTGTCGGACCGGATGGTCTCCCCAGACCTGGGCTGCGGCCGGCACTGCCGGAGCGGACCCCTTTTCTCTTGCAACAGCGCGCACGTTATCGAATGCAATAAGCCTTGTCAGCACTTTTCCGTGACAAATTGACTGCACCGCACAACAAGGTTGCCATCGGACCACGGCGATACGCCGAAAGGCGGCGCTAGCTGCCACCGCCGTGCCGGGGCCGGCGTTGCCAGTACCCTTCGAACTAGCTATTAGCCGCGTGGCGCGGCGCAGCGTGGCGGCCGACGGATCCGGGGAAAGCCGCCCGCCGACCGGCCTCGTGCCCGCCCCCCGGTTTCCATACGGAGCGCCCGCCCATGCGTCTCAGTCGCTACTTTTTGCCTGTCCTGCGAGAGACGCCCAAGGAGGCGGAGATCGTCTCGCACCAGCTGATGCTGCGTGCTGGGCTCGTTCGCCAGGAGAGCGCCGGCATCTACGCCTGGCTGCCGCTCGGCCTCAGGGTGCTCAACAAGGTCAATGCCATCATCCGCGAGGAGCAGAATCGCTCCGGCGCCATCGAGCTGCTGATGCCGACCATCCAGTCGGCCGACCTCTGGCGCGAATCCGGCCGTTACGACGCCTACGGCAAGGAGATGCTGCGCCTTGCCGACCGGCACGAGCGCGAGATGCTGTTCGGGCCGACCAACGAGGAGATGATCACCGAGATCTTCCGCGCCTATGCCAAGAGCTACCGCGACCTGCCGCTCAACCTCTACCATATCCAGTGGAAGTTCCGGGACGAGGTGCGCCCGCGCTTCGGCGTCATGAGGAGCCGTGAGTTCCTGATGAAGGATGCCTATTCCTTCGATCTCACGAAGGAAGCCGCGCGGCACGCCTACAACAAGATGTTCGTGGCCTACCTGCGCACCTTCGCCCGCTTCGGCTTGAAGGCCATTCCGATGCGCGCTGATACGGGGCCGATCGGCGGTGATCTCAGCCACGAGTTCATCATCCTGGCCGAGACGGGCGAGAGCGAGGTGTTCTGCCACAGGGACTACCTCGGCTTCCCCATCCCGCCAGCCGACACGAATTTCGACGACGTGGGCGGTGTGCAAGCCACGGTCGACCGCTGGACCTCGCTCTATGCGGCCACCTCCGAGATGCACGATGCCGCCGCCTATGACGCCCTCGCCTCCGACCAGCGCGTCTCGGCCCGCGGCATCGAGGTCGGTCACATTTTCTACTTCGGCACCAAGTACTCGGAGCCGATGAAGGCCGTCGTGCAGGGCGCCGACGGCAAGCCGGTCACGGTGCACATGGGCTCCTACGGCATCGGCCCGACCCGTGTCGTCGCCGCTATCATCGAGGCAGCCCACGACAAGGACGGCATCGTGTGGCCGGTGTCGGTGGCCCCGTTCGAGGTCGCGCTGGTCAACCTGAAGCCGGGCGACGCCGACACCGATCGCGTCGTGGACGATCTGCAGCGCCGCCTCGAAGCTGCCGGAATCGAGGTGCTGGTCGACGATCGCGACGACCGGCCGGGTGCCAAGTTCGCCACTATGGATCTGATCGGCATACCGTATCAGTTGATCGTCGGTCCGAAGGGCGTCAAGGCGGGCGAGGTCGAGATCAAGGACCGGCGCAACGGCGGCCGGCGGACCCTGGCCCCCGCGGCTGCGGTCGATGCGCTCGTGTCCGAGGTGAAGGCCGCGCGCAATCCGGCTTGATGGCGAGGGGATCGGGCGCACCCGAGCCGGGGCGGGGTCGGACAGCAGAGGGGAAGCGGAATGGCCGTGGCTGACATCGGGACGGCGGCGCCTCCGGCTGCGTCGGCGAAGCGCGGCTCCGTCGACACGCCGGCATTCGCGCCATTCGAGTGGATGCTGGCCAAGCGCTACCTTCGGGCGCGCCGCAAGGAAGGCTTCATCTCGGTCATCGCCGCCATCTCGTTCATCGGCATCATGCTTGGCGTGGCCACGCTCATCATCGTGATGGCCGTGATGTACGGCTTCCGGCACGAGCTCTTCCAGAAAATCCTCGGCATCAATGGGCACGTCATCGTCCACAAGATCCAGGCGCCTTTCGAGGATTACGAGCAGGCGGCGCAACGGCTCCGGGCCGTGTCCGGCG
>JBFWQN010000190.1:0-9136 GCA_050249405.1 Hyphomicrobiaceae bacterium
CTTCCGATCTCACGACGGCCGTTCGGAGGCTGACAGATGGACACGGCAAAGCTCGAGGCGCTGAGGGCCCGCTACGCCGAGGCGAAGGGCGGCGACATCCACGATCCTCATTTCGCCGAGGTCGCCAAGGCTGTGTTCTCGGCACCGGACCGGCGCACATGGCCGTTTGCCGGCATCCCGACTCTGATCGGCGCACCCTATCGTCCGGACGCGCGAGCTGAAGGCTTCGCGGGGCTCGATGCCGTGCTCGCCGGCGTGCCGATGGACCTCGGCGTCACCAATCGGGCCGGTGCTCGCCTCGGCCCCCGCGCCGTTCGTGCCGTCGAGCGCATCGGCCCCTACGAGCACGCGCTGCGCGTCGCGCCGGCAGGTCGTGTGCGCTTCGCCGACGTGGGCGACGTGCCGATGGCGAGCCGTTTCTCCCTCGACCAGTGCCATGCCGACATCGAGGACTGGTACTGCGATGTGGCGAAGGCGGGTGTGGTGCCCCTCTCGGTCGGCGGCGACCACTCGATCACGCTGCCGATCCTGAAGGCGCTCGGCCAGGATCGCCCGGTCGGGCTGGTCCACATCGACGCGCATTGCGACACCTCCGGCGCGTACGAAGGAGCGAAGTTCCATCACGGCGGCCCCTTTCGCCATGCCGTGCTCGACGGCGTCCTCGATCCGGAACGAACGGTGCAGATCGGCATTCGCGGGCCCGCCGAGTACCTCTGGGAATTCTCGGCCGAAAGCGGCATGACCGTGATCCATGCCGAGGAGATCGACAGTGCCGGCCTCGCGGCCGTGATCGCGCGGACGCGGGCCATCGTCGGCAGCGGGCCCGTCTACGTCTCGTTCGACATCGACAGCATCGACCCGGCGCTCGCCCCCGGTACCGGCACGCCCGAGGTCGGCGGTCTCCTCCCGCGGGAGGCGCTGGCCCTGGTGCGTGGTCTCGCCGGTGTCGACATCATCGGCGGCGACGTCGTGGAGGTGGCTCCGCAGTACGATCCGACCACGGCGACGGCGCAGATTGGTGCACAGATGCTGTTCGAGCTGCTGTGTCTGGTCGCGCTCCGCGCCGCGCCCGCTTGATGAGGTGCAGCTGCGATGAAGTGGGCAGTCCAAGCGCAGGGCACTTCGGCTAGAATCGCCACATGATTCGCGCCACAACATTCGCTGGCAAGCGCGTCGCCGTGTTCGGGCTCGGCGGCTCGGGGACCGCGACCGTGACGTCCCTGCTGGCAGGCGGCGCCGAGGTCGCTGCCTGGGACGACGGCGAGCGCTCGCGCGAGGCGGCTGCGAAAGCCGGTCTGCCGCTGGTGGATCTGCACAAGGTGGACTGGTCCAGCCTCGCCTCGCTGGTCCTCGCGCCCGGCGTGCCGCTCACGCATCCCGAGCCGCATTGGACCGTCAAGGCCGCGAGCGCCGCAGGCGTCGAGATCATCGGCGACATCGAGATCTTCTGCCGTGAGCGGCGCGCACATGCCCCCGGCTCGCCGTTCGTCGCCATCACCGGCACCAACGGCAAGTCGACCACGACGGCGCTGATCGCCCACATCCTGCGCACCGCCGGCTTCGACGAGCAGATGGGCGGCAACATCGGCGTGCCGATCCTCTCACTCGAGCCTCCGAGCGCGGAACGCATCCACGTCATCGAGATGTCGACGTTCCAGATCGACCTGACACCCTCCCTCGATCCGACCATCGGTGTCCTTCTGAACCTGTCGCCGGATCACCTCGATCGTCACGGCCCGGCCGACGACCCGGCGCTGGCGATGCGGAATTATGCGGCCATCAAGGAGCGGCTGATCGAAGGCTCGCTCACAACCGTCGTCGGCGTCGACGACGAGGCGTGCAGGGCCATCGCGGAACGTGCGGCAGCCCGCGGCCAAGGCGTCCAGGCCGTGTCCGTGCACGTCCCCGTGGACGAGGGGTGGACCGCTGTCGGAGGCGAGCTTGCCCGGCATGTGGGAGGCATCCGCCAGCCTGTCTGGGACATCGGCGCCGTGAAGACCCTGCGTGGCCGTCACAACTGGCAGAATGCGGCTGCAGCTTCGGCGGTGATCTATCTGCTCGATGCCGATTTCGGCGCCATGCACTTGGCGATCGAGGACTATCCCGGCCTGCCGCACCGCATGGAGGCTGTGGGGCGGACGGGGAAGGTGCTTTTCATCAACGATTCGAAAGCCACCAACGCCGACTCGACCGAGAAGGCCCTCGCCTCGTGGGAGCGAGACATCTTCTGGATCCTCGGCGGCAAGCCGAAGGAGGGCGGCATCCGCCCCCTCGAAGGCTACTTCCCGCGCATCGCCAAGGCCTACCTGATCGGCTACGCCAGCGACGATTTCGCCGCGACGCTCGAAGGCGCGGTGCCCTACGAGCGCTGCGAGACGCTCGACGTCGCCCTCGCCCGCGCCGCTGGCGACGCAGCGCACTGTCCCGGTCCCGAGCCAGTCGTGCTGCTCTCGCCCGCGTGCGCCAGCTACGACCAGTTCCGCTCCTTCGAGCACCGTGGCGACACCTTCCGCGATCTCGTCCGCGCCATGCCCGGGGTCACGCGATGAGGCTGACGCGCGCCGACCGCAGCGTGCTCGCCGAGTGGTGGTTCACGGTCGACCGGCCCCTCGTCGGCGCGCTGATGGCGCTGATCGGAATCGGCTGCATCGTGTCGCTCGCGGCAAGCCCGGCCATCGCCGTCAAGAAGGGGCTGCCGCCCTTCCATTTCGCCGAGCGCCAGTTCGTCTTCGCCGGCCTCGGCCTCGTCGTGATGCTCGCGGTCTCGGCCCTTTCGCCACGCCAGATCCGCCGCCTCGCGCTGGCGATGCTGCTCGTCTCCGTTGCGCTCATGGTGTGGGTGCCGTTTGCCGGTCCCGAGATCAAGGGTGCGCGCCGCTGGGTGCATTTCGCCGGCTACTCGTTCCAGCCGTCCGAGCTCGGCAAGCCCGCTCTGGTGGTGCTGCTGGCGTGGCTTTTCGCCGAGGGGGCGAAACGCAGCGACGTGCCGGCCCTTCCACTCGCCGCCGGGATCGGTCTCGTTTTCGCGAGCCTGCTCGTCGCCCAGCCGGATGTCGGCCAGACGCTCCTCGTCGCGAGCGTCTGGGGGGCACTGTTCATGCTTTCCGGCCAGCCGCTCAAGTGGGCCGCGGCGCTGCTGCCCCTCGGCGCGCTCGGGTTCGGCGGCGCTTGGCTCGCCTTCGACCATGTCCGCAGCCGCGTCGCCCGCTTCATCGACCCGAGCTCTGGCGACAACTATCAGGTCGAGCGTGCCATCCAGTCCTTCTCGGAAGGTGGGCTCCTGGGCCGTGGCCCGGGCGAGGGCACCATCAAGTCCGTGCTGCCCGACGCGCACACCGACTTCATCTTCGCGGTCATCGGCGAGGAGTACGGCATCCTGGCTTGCCTCGGCCTGCTGGCTCTTTACGCCTACGTCGCCTGGCGGGCGTTCGCCCGCGCCTGGCGCGAGCCGGACGACTTCGCGCGCCTGGCCGTGGTCGGTCTGGCACTGCTCGTCGTCGTCCAGGCGCTGATCAACATGGGCGTCAACGTCGGGCTTCTGCCGGCCAAGGGCATGACGCTGCCGTTCGTCTCGGCCGGCGGCTCCTCCAGCCTGGCGACGTCGCTCACGGCGGGCATGCTGCTCGCCCTGATGCGGCGGCGGCCCGACGTCGCGCGGGTGAGAAAGCCACAACTTCGCCCGACCCTCGACGGCATCGTCGTCCGATAGCGTGGGAGGATACGCAGTCTTGAGCAACAGCGGCACGACCGGGAGCGTCATGCTGGCGGCAGGCGGCACGGGAGGGCATCTTTTCCCGGCCTATGCCCTTGCGGAGGAGTTGGCCCGCCGCGGCATTGCCGTCGACCTGATGACCGACATGCGCGGCGACCGCTACGGCACCGGCTTTCCCGCACGCAAAATCTATCAGGTGCCGGCCGCCACCATGTCGGGCTCCAGCCCGCTCGCCGCCGCACGTACCATCTTCACGCTGGCCCGTGGCGTGCGCGCGGCCGGCCGCATCCTGGCGGAGGTGAAGCCCGGCGCCGTGATCGGCTTCGGCGGCTATCCGAGCTTTCCGCCCATCGTGGCGGCCAGCCTGAAGGGCATCCCGACTGCGCTCCACGAGCAGAACGCCGTGCTCGGCCGCGCCAATCGCCTGCTCGCCCGCCGTGTCACCGCGATTGCAACGTCGTTCGAGACCGTGAAGCTGCTGGAAGGCCCCGCCGCCGCCAAGGCGCGCTTCACTGGCAACCCGGTGCGCGACGCCGTCATCGCGCAAGCGGCAACGCCATATCAGCCCTCGTTGCCCGGCGAGCCGTTCCGCCTCCTCGTCTTCGGCGGCAGCCAGGGCGCCCGCTTCTTCTCCGAGAGCGTGCCGCCCGCCCTTCGGCTCCTGCCCGAGCATTTGCAGGCCCGTCTCAGCGTCGTGCAGCAGGCACGCCCGGAGGACGAGGCCGCACTCACGGCAGCCTATCGGCCGGAGGACGGCACCACGCCCGAGATCGCTGCGGTGATCTCGTCCTTTTTCCCGAACCTGCCCGAGCTGATGGCGGCCTCGCATCTCGTGATCGGCCGGGCCGGGGCCTCGACCGTCGCCGAGCTCGCCGTGCTCGGCCGCCCATCGATCCTGGTGCCGCTGCCGCACGCGCTTGACAACGATCAGTTGGCTAATGCAACTCGGCTGGCGGCGGCCGGGGGGGCCGTCTGTCTCGAGCAGAAGGACACTACGCCCGAGCGTCTCGCCGCCGAGATCGCCCGGTGCATGGAGGCGCCGGAGACGCTGGCCGCCACCGCTGCCGAGGCGAGGCGGCAGGGCCGGCCGGATGCGGTGCACCGGCTCGCCGATCTGGTGCTCGAGCTGATGGCGGGTGTGGCAACGAGAGCCGCGTGAACACCGGGCGGCGACGCCCATGACGATCTGGACGAGCGAGGGGACGACAAAGCCATGCAGATGCCCGGCGACCTGGGACCCATCCACATTCTCGGCATCGGCGGCATCGGCATGAGTGCCATTGCCGAGATTTTGCGCGCCAAGGGCTACACCGTGCAGGGCACCGACCAGAAGGAGAGCGCCAACGTCGCTCGCCTGCGCACCAAGGGCATCAAGGTTTTCATCGGCCACCGGCCCGAGAACGTCGCGGCCGCCCGCTACGTCGTGATCTCGACGGCCGTGAAGGCCGGCAATCCCGAGCTGGAGGCGGCTCGCGCGCGGGGCATCCCGATCATCCGCCGCGCCGAGATGCTGGCCGAGCTGATGCGCCTCTATGCCACCATCTCGGTCACCGGCACCCACGGCAAGACGACGACCACCTCGCTCGTCGCCCACGTGCTGAAAGACACCGGCCTCGAGCCGACGGTCATCACCGGCGGCATCATCAACGACTGGGGCTCGAACGCCCGCCTCGGCGCCGGCCCCTGGATGGTGGTCGAGGCCGACGAATCGGATGGCACCTTCATCAAGATCCCGACGCAGATCGGCGTCGTCACCAACATCGATCCCGAGCATCTCGATTACTTCGGCTCGGTCGAGGCCATGCATCGGGAGTACGAGACGTTCTTCCGGAACATTCCCTTCTACGGCCTCGCCGTCACCTGCATCGACCATCCCGTCGCACGCGACATGATCGAGCGGCTGGGCCTTCGCCGCGACGGCCGCCGGCTGCTCACGTATGGCGTCTCCCCGGAGGCGGACTTGAGGTTGCTCGCGGCCCGCATCGACGGCACCAGCACCGTCTTCGACGCCGAGCTCGGCCCCCGCGTCGCCGGCGGGGCGCGGCGCATCGAGGGCTGGTCGGTGCCGATCCCCGGCGAGCACAATGCCCTGAACGCGCTCGCGGCCATCGCCGTCTGCGCCGAGACGGGGCTTGCCGACGAGACCATCCGCACCTCGTTCTCGCGCTTCGCGGGCGTCAAGCGCCGCTTCCAGCCGACGGGCACCTGGAACGGCATCGCCGTCTACGACGACTACGGCCACCACCCGGTCGAGGTCGCGGCCGTGCTCAAGGCGGCACGCGCCGGCGCCAAGGGCCGTGTCGTCGCCGTCGTCGAGCCGCACCGCTACAGCCGCGTGAAGGACCTGTTCCAGGACTTCGCGATGTGCTTGCAAGACGCCGATTCGGTCATCGTGGCACCACTCTACTCGGCGGGCGAGGCTCCCATCCCCGGCATCGATAGCCGCGCGCTTGCTGCCGCCATCGCCGCCAACGGGCACACATCGGTGACGGCGGTCGACAGCGAGCGCGACATCGCGCAGGCCATCCGCGCGGTTGCCCGGTCGGGCGACATGGTGATGTGCTTCGGTGCCGGCAACTCGACCGAGTGGGCCCACGCGCTGCCAGAGTGGCTCGCCGAGACCGCACCACGCCTCGCCGCGGGAGGCGGCTCCTGATGCCCGGCCTCGCCGATGAGCTGGCTCAGGCGCTTCCAGATTTGCGCGGGCGTATCGCGTCGGGCGCGCGACTGGCCGAGATCACCTGGTTCCGCGTTGGCGGTCCAGCCGAGGTGCTCCTCACCCCGGCCGACGAGGCGGATCTCGCCTATGCCCTCGCCTGCATTCCGTCCGAGCTTCCCGTCTTCACGATCGGCCTCGGCTCCAACCTGCTGGTGCGCGATGGCGGCGTGCGCGGCGTCGTCGTCCGCCTCGGCCGCGGCTTCGGGCAGGTCGAGGCTCTCGCCGAGCATCGTCTCAGGGCCGGCACCGCCGTGCCCGATGTCAAGGTCGCCCGCGCGGCAGCCGACGCCGGCATCGCGGGCCTCGCCTTCTACCGCGGCATCCCGGGCTCAATCGGCGGCGCCCTGCGCATGAACGCCGGCGCTCACGGCCGCGAGACCAAGGACGCTCTCGTCGAGGCCCGCGCCGTGGACCGCCACGGTCGCGTGCACGTCCTCTCGAATGCCGACATGGGCTTTACCTATCGCCACTGCGCCGTGCCCGAGGATTGGATTTTCACCGAGGCGACCTACGCGGGCGCCCCCGGCGATCCCGCCAGAATCCTCGCCGAGATGAACGAGGTCGCCGACTACCGCGAGAAGAACCAGCCCATCAAGGAGCGCACCGGCGGCTCCACCTTCAAGAACCCGCCGGGTGGCAGCGCCTGGAAGCTGGTCGATGCGGCCGGCATGCGCGGATTTCGCGTGGGCGGCGCCAAGGTCTCCGAGATGCACTGCAACTTTCTCATCAACGACGCCGACGCCACCGCCGAGGACGTGGAGCGCCTCGGCGAGACGGTGCGCGCCCGCGTCAAGGCCACCCGGGGTGTCACCCTCGAGTGGGAGATCATTCGCGTTGGCGAGCCGCTGCCGGGGCATCCGACCGGCGCGGCGCTGGCGATGGAGCGGGTTTGAGCGGAGATCGTCGTCGTGGCGGCGGCTTGCCTGGGCGCGCGCAGAGCAGGGACCGTCGCATCGGCGCAGCCACGAGCGCCCACCTTGAGCAGCTCGCCGTGATATGATTGGGCTTGTCGAACCGCGAGAGTGCCGATGACCGCCGAGACCAGCGCCGCGCACGACGACGACCTGATGACGATCGAGGAGTTCCTCGCGTTCACCGAGGCGCGTCCCGAGGGGGAGAAGTGGGAGCTGATCGAGGGAGTGCCGGTCATGAGCCCATCGCCCACGGACGTGCATCAGGTGATCGTGGGCAATATCATCGGCGCTCTGTGGCAGGCCAGCGCCGCAGCCGGCGCCTCCTGGCTCGTCATGCCGGGCACCGGAACGCGCGTGCCGGCCTCGTCGCGCAGCCTGCCGGAGCCTGATGTGTTCGTGAAGGAGCGCCCCCCGATCGGCTCGCCCGTGAGCGACGAGGCGCTCGTGATCATCGAGGTGCTGTCGCGCTCCAACCGGCCGGCGGATCGCGCCTGGCGCCGCCGCGTCTACGCGAGCGTGCCGAACTGCCGGCACTACGTCACCGTCTCGGCCCGCGGCATCGAGGTCGTCGCACATCATCGCGCCGAAGAGTGGCAGGAGCGGCCGATGCACGCGATTGCAGACGTTCTTGAGCTGCCGGCCATCGGCGCCACGCTGCCGCTTGCGACGATCTATCGAGCCATCCCCTTTGCCGAGCGGGTATGATCGCTCCCCGAGATTCGCGTTGCGCGAGGCCCGCCCGATGACCACCATGCGACCACCCGCGGCAACCCACGTCGCCGTCCTCATGGGCGGCTGGTCGGCCGAGCGGGAGGTCTCGCTCTCGTCCGGCAGGGACTGCGCCACGGCGCTCGAGGCGGAAGGCTTCCGCGTCTCCCGCGTCGACGTCGACCGCAACATCGCCACCACCTTGGCCGACCTGAGGCCGGACGTCTGCTTCAACGCGCTGCACGGCCGCTGGGGCGAGGATGGTTGCATCCAGGGCCTGCTCGAGGTGCTCGGCATCCCCTATACGCACTCGGGCGTTCTCGCCTCGTCGCTCGCCATGAACAAGGAGCGCACCAAGGAGATCGTGGCCCGGCACGGCGTGCCGGTCGCGAACGGCGTATTGGTCCCGCGCGCCGACGCCCTCCGGGAGCATGCGCTGCCGCCACCCTACGTGGCAAAGCCCGTGGCCGAGGGCTCGAGCGTCGGAGTGGTGATCGTCAAGGAAGGCGCCAACCGTCCGCCCGAGGCAATCCAGCGGATCGCCACGACGCGCGAGGGCCTGATCATGGTCGAGTCCTACGTCGCCGGGCGCGAGTTGACCTGCGGCGTGATCAACGGCGAGGCGACCGGCATCATCGACATCGTCGCGGCGGGCCACCTCGATTTCTACGATTACGAGGCCAAGTACGCGCCCGGCGGCTCGCGCCACATCCTGCCGGCCGCCATTCCCGCTGACGTCGCGGATGCCATCCGGCGCCACACCCGCGCGGCCCACGAGGCGCTCGGCTGCCGCGGCGTCTCCCGCTCGGATTTCCGTTGGGACGAGGCGACCGGCGAGCTGGCCTTCCTGGAGATCAACACGCAGCCGGGCATGACTCCCACATCGCTGGTGCCGGAGCTCAGCCAGCATGCCGGCATGAGCTTCCGCCAGCTCGTCGCGTGGCTGGTAGCCGATGCTTCTGTTGATCGCTGACGATCATAACACTGCCGAACGCGCGTCAACCCAAAATTAACCGAGCCCCGTCAAACTGGTCTCGATGGCCCGGTCCGCACCGCGCCAGTCCGTGAGTCGCCTCGTGCCCT
>JBFWQN010000191.1:0-9075 GCA_050249405.1 Hyphomicrobiaceae bacterium
TCGCCTTCGATAGCGTGTCGGACGCCGTGGCCGGGATCGGGCGCTATCTCGATCTCTACCATCGCCGCCGACCGCATTCGAGCCTTGACGACCGGACACCCGACCAAGCTTACTTCCACAACACCACTACGTCGCCGATCCGCGCGGCGGCCTATCCCCGGCTGACTGTCCACTTATCGAAGCGGAAAATCTGTGCGATCGACCGGGACCACTTCACTTGACCTCCTCCGGCGAGAGCACCGGCGGCAGCCTCACCGGCTCCTTCAGGTGCCAGACCTCGGCCGCGAGATCGTGCCGGCGCAGCGTCACGCGGAAGAGGAACTTCACCCCCGTCATGATGCGGTTGCGATTGGAGATGCCGGCTCCGCTGTCGATCAGATGCAGCTGGAACAGGCGCACCTCGTCAGCGGTTGCCGTGTCGGGAGAACGCTTCAGCCACGCTGCAAAGCGCTTGCAGCTCGAGAGGTGGCTCCTCTGCGTGTGCCGGTTGAGGTTGCGCGCGGCCATGTCCTCGATCATGCGCTGGCGCAGCGGCGTCGCCGGGCGCGGCGCGAAGGGATCGGTGCCGGTGGCATCCGCGTCGTCGGACGAACGTGTGCTGGTGGTCGTGGGCTTGTCAGTCATTGAGGTGTCTCCTGAGAGGCTTAAACACCTCGATCTCAGGAGCACCCTGCCGGCGCAGGGATCACTGCAGCTTCAGATGGTTACAATCACCGACCCCAGGCCCCAACCCCGCGCAGCGGGCTGTTGCGCAGCGACTTCGTGCTGTGGCCCATCTCGTAGGCAGGTCTACGGTCGGTATCGGACCACATCGAGCATGGGCGCGAAAGGCGGACCAAGTTTCGGCATTACGCCGCGGTGCGCCGAGGTGCTCGGCGGAAGAGACCTGAGGTGCTGCGGCGTCGATCGCCGGCACCCGAGCAGCGAGTCAGGCGGCGGTCCATCCCATAAGCTGCCATTGGCCCCGCTGCATTCGGCGACGCGAAAAGCGCCGCCGAGCGTGTCCGGTCTCAGGGGTATTGCGTCAGAGGATCAGATGTCGATCTTCTCGGCGATCTCGATAGCATCGTCGACCTCGATGCCAAGGTAGCGCACGGTGCTTTCGATCTTTGAATGGCCGAGCAAAAGTTGCACGGCTCTAAGGTTGCCCGTCCGCCGATAGATCAGCACGGCCTTCGTTCGTCGCAACGAATGGGTGCCGAACTTTGCTGGGTCGAGCCCGATGCTGGCGACCCACTCTTGCACCAGCCGAGCGTACTGCCGGGTCGTCAGCCCCCCCTTGTTGCCACGACCCGCGAAGAGAAACTGACCTGGCTTCCGGTTGGTCAGCCTCAAGTATTCGTCGATGGCCATCCGGGTCTGATCGGTCAGCTCGAACCGCACGGGCCTGCCGGTCTTCTTTTGCCGGATCGTCGCGCGGTCCATCGAGTATCCGCTCGGGGCCACGTCATCGACGCGAACGGCGACGACGTCACAGCCGCGCAGCTTGCTATCGATGGCCAAGTTGAAGAGGGCGAGGTCCCTCTTCTTGCCCTCGATCTGGAGCTTGGTCCGGATCGACCAGACGTGGCTCGGCCGTAGGGGCGGTTTCGCACCGACGAGCTTGCCCTTGTTCCACGGCAGGCGAGCGGGTTTGACGGCTGAGGGAGTAGGTTCCTGTTCCATGGTTCGTCTCCTTGCTTCAGAGACAGACCAACATGCGCTCCTTCGAGTCTAACCGACTGATCTGGCAGTCGGAATCGGACGACATCTTCCATCGGATGGTTAGCAGCCGACGAGTCTGACCCACAGCGGCTGTAGTGCCGGTGCTCATCACTCGTGTTGCAGCGCTGCCGTTTTTCAAGACCAGCGGATTGTGCGGCGCAAAAGCCGCGCCCTTGCGGGTCCCGGCATTGATGGCAGCTCGCCACCTCATGACCCGTTTGGTTCTCATCTTCGATTCGGGCCACTTCGACATGTGGCGACCGCCAGCGATCTATCCAACCGTTTGAGGGAGCTGACTACGAGGGCACGGCGGACGTGCTGGTCCGCCCACGGGCGTCTCCAGCTGCCCGCGCACGCCACAATCCACGTGGCGGCCGAAACGAGCTTCTTCGACGCATCGACCACCGTCGTGGTATCCGCTCTCGATCCGATCACCAGCCGCCGTACATCGTGACGAGACCCCGCCAGAGCGCGTCGCGTTCGCGGGCCAGTGTCGTGCCGTCGGCCCTCGCCGTCTTGTTGGCGGCGGTGACGACCATGACCAGTTTCGTACCCGGATCGACGAATATCGATTGGCCGTAGACGCCGAGCAGTGCGAACCGGCGCTTGTCGCCGGGAAAGATCCAGAACTGATAGCCATAGCCGAGGTAGGGCGTCGCCTTGCGCGGCTGGAACGCTTCGGGGTGGCGCCGCCAGTCGGTCGCCTCGAGCAGGAAGTCCTGCGGGATGATCTGGCGGCCGTCGCGCATGCCGTCGTTGGCGAGTAGCATGCCGAGGCGGCCGTAGTCCCGAAGCACGGCATTGAAGCCGCCGCTGGCGGATTCGAACTTGTCCTTGTCGACGATGTTCCAGGCGGCGTCGGCTTCCGCGCCGAGCGGCTGCCACAGCCGAGTGGTCATATAGCGGCTCAGCGTCTCCCCGGTCGCCGCCTGCACGAGCGCGCCGAGCACCTGCGTTTCGATGCTGGCGTAGTGGAAACGGGTTCCGGGCGCGACAGCGGTGCGACCGCCGAAGGCGCGTAACGCCTCGATCAACCCCTTCTGCGACCGCAGCAGCGAGTAGCGGTAGTTGTCGTCATTGCCGTCATAGACTTCGGTGAACGGCACGCCTGAGGCCATACGCAGGATATCGCGAATGTGGGCGCGGCCGTAGGCGGTGCCGGCGAGCTTCCTGGCGTAGGTCTCGACCTTGTCGTCGAGTGATTTTATTCGGCCTTCGGCGAGGGCGTAGCCGACGGCCAGCGCGGTGATCGACTTGGCAATGGAGTGCGACAGGAACCGGTGTTCCGCCATGCGGTCGTATTGATAGCGTTCGACCAGAATCTGCCCGTCCTTGATCACGAGCAGGCCCATGACGCGCTGACGCGCGAGGAAATCGTCGATGGTCGCGTCCTGATTGTCAAAGCGATACCGGATCACGGGCGCGGTCGCCGCACGCGGCAGTGGCGAGGCCGTCGGTGGCTTTGTGAGCGTGTGCTGCTTCACCACGCGGTGCACGGCGCTGAACGAGCCGACGCGCACTTTCTCGTCGTAGAGCCAAGTCTTGGGGCTTCCGACCGGATAGCCCTGCGCCTTGCCGAGGAGGTCCTCGTCCGGTGCGGCGACAGCCGCGCTCGCAATCGAGAGCAGGAACGCGGCTGAACTGAAAAGCCTGCCTGAGACCCTCACTATGTTCTCCATTAAGAGAGGTCGAGCAAACGTCGGAGCATGATGATAGCAGCAGGCGCAGAACTATCGCCCCTGCCACGTTGTGTAGAGACGTCAACGTGCAGAACTACGCCTCGCAACTTCGCTGCGCGGTTGAACAGATGGCTGAGGCAACGGCCCGAAGTGAAGTGTTTTCACGAGTGTGGGGATGATGCCTGCGACACCCTCCTTGCAGAACGACTGGACGTGAACATCCTCCGGAAAGGGTGTATCGAACCTGACGGTCAGCTCCAGCGCGCCGATGTGGGCTGGACCATCGGCCGCAAAACCCATGGCCCTGTCCGTGGCCAAGGTCAGATCGATGGGCGCGGCCTCCAGCGTGCCCATCGCGATACGGGAGTAGGGGTGGCCTTCGATCGTACCCCTGCGATCTTGTGAGAAGGCCTCTCGCACGGCTGAGAACGCCCAATAGGCGTCGCCGGTCCTACAGTTCGTGGTCTCGGGGTGAAGCAGGACCATACGCTTTAAGATGACGACATGGCCCGTCTGCAGGGCTACGCGAACGTCACCGTAGATGATACCTTCACACATTCTAGTGGAACGACAGTATTCGCCCCTCACCCAGACCAAATTCTCAAGTTGCCCGATGGAGACGATTTTGCCGCGGATGATCTCCGCACAAGACGGCTGCGACGCCAATACCATATTGACGAGCGCCACCAGCATCAAAACACCTCCCCTCCGTTTGCGACTGGGGGCCAAGTGTTGTGGGGAGATTGCCGAGGTCGCAGTGACGGTCACCAAGGCCGCCTCGCCATTCCGACGGCGCCTCAGAATTCGCTGCTGCCAACGGTGATTGATGTCGACCAGCGCCCTCAGCAGAACCATTGCTTGCGTCATTCGCCTTCTCCGCCGGTGCAACGAAAAAATCGCGCTGGCCCGCGAGGCAGGTCCGATTGCGCATGCTTGACACGAGCCATCCTTTGGCATCGACGCGCTTGCGCGCCGTTCTGATCGGCGTGAACTCCCCGTCCGCGATTGTGCAGGGCGCTAAATCGGCGTTAAATCGCCCGCGGCGGGTGCGTGCTGCGGCGTCCGCGACCGTCGGGAGACGGCTGATGCGACTGCATATTCTGGGCGGGTTGGAATTGAGCGCGCCTGCCGGCGGCCAGTCGGCGGACGTGACGAAGCAGACGCGGCTGATCCTCGCCTGCCTTGCATTGGCCGGCACGAAGGGTCTCACCCGTGGGCAGCTCTGCGGGCTGTTCTGGCCGGATCGACCAACGCCGCAGGCCCGCAACAGTCTGCGTCAGAGCCTTGCAGCCATCAGGAAGGCGCTCTCTGGTGACGCGGGATCGATGTCTCTGCACACCGATCTCGAAGTCGTGAGGTTGGAGGCCAGGACATCGAGCGTTGACGTCGAAGTGTTCCGCCTGGGGGTTGAGCAGGACGACCGCAACGCGAGAATCTCGGCTGCTCATGCCTTCCGAGGCGAGCTGCTTGCGGGCGTCGAGGCCCCGGATGACGTCGAGCAGTATGTCGCCCCATATCGGCAGAGCCTCAACGACCAGGCGCAACGGCTGGCCGAGCGCTTGAGCATGAGCGTTGCTGCAGACGGCGAAGCATTGGAAGCTGCCCAGGGGCTGGCGGATCGCCTGCTGCGGATCGATCCGGCGTCGGAGGAGGCACACCGGGCTCTGATGCGCATTTACCTTCGGCATGGCCGGACGAATGCGGCGCTGCGGCAGTTCGAGCACTTCAAAGCCGTGTTGCGACACGAGTTGCAGGCCGAGCCCGAGGCCGAGACTTTACAATTGCACGCCTCGATCCAATCTGGCGGCGTCGATGCGCCGGGGAAGGCCGAACGAACAGAGGAGAGTGGGCAAACGGCAGCAGCGGTTGACTCGGACCAGCCGACGAAGCGCCCTGCGATGTACGGCGTGCCGTCTCATAACCTCGGCGATCGACGCGTCGAGCACGAACCGTCGGGCGATGTCGTGAGCGCTGCCTCCGCTGCGGAAGGCCCGGCGCAGGCGCCGATGCCTCACTGGGAACCCGGCGGCGATTTCCGCACCACGGCTGCGGCCGGCGCGCCGCACCCATTTGCCAGCGTCGGACCGACGCTCGCGGCCACGTCGGCAGCAACCGAGCTTTCACGGAGGCCGGCCTGGCTCGCGCGACTCGATCTCTCGTGGCGAAATGCGCGCAACAAGGTTGTCGCTGGATTGGTGCTGCTGTCGTTGGGCGGGCTTCTTCTGCCGCGCGGACGCGCGGTGCCTGAACCGTTCGCACAGCTCACCATGCAGGCCGTGCCCACGGTCGCCGTGCTGCCCTTCAAGGCATCGGAGCATCCAGCCACCGACAACGCTGCGGCATTCGGCGAAGAGGTCCGCTCCGAGCTCGGTCGATCAATTCGCTATCTCGATCTCGTCATCACGTCTTCCACGCACGCAGAGGCTGAAGCCGGCCAGCTCTCCGAACGATACATCGTGGCTGGAACCATTCTCGGCGGGAGCAGGGAACGAAAGTCGACCGTTACCGTCAACTTGACCGAGGCAGGTACTGGAAAGTTGCTCTGGTCGGAATCGATTGGGCTCAAGCCGGGGGATGGTCCCGCGCTCAATCGGACGGCGGCGCGCCTTGCA
Organism: Hyphomicrobiaceae bacterium; assembly: GCA_050249405.1. Lineage (GTDB taxonomy): Bacteria > Pseudomonadota > Alphaproteobacteria > Rhizobiales > Hyphomicrobiaceae. The sequence goes on from JBFWQN010000191.1 coordinate 5,996, forward strand.
CGAGCGCTCGCCATCCAGATCCGGACCGCGGAGAGCCGGCGTCCGCTGCCGCCACAGCCCGAGGCCGGCCACTATGCTATGATGGGGCACGCCCTCGGCCAGGACAAGAATACGGCGGCCACCGTTGGCGAGGCACTCTCGCTGTTCCAGAAGGCGATTGCAATCGATGCCAACTCGTCCTCGGCACTGCACGGCGTTGCCTGGGCACGGCTCGTGCAGGTCATGAACTCGTATGTTCCCGAGAGCGAGCATGCAGCGGCCATCGCTGAGGCCAAGGCCGCGATCGACTGCCTGCTGGCTCGAGATCCACGCAATCCGGCCACCCACTTTCTGCGTGGCAACATGTTCCGGGCCCGCAAGGAAGTCGCCGAGGCGATCGCTGCCTACGAGTACACCCTGTCGCTCAATCCGAACCACCAATGGGCGCATGCATCACTCGGCAGGATGATGATCGAGGTCGGCTTAGCCAGGGAGGCGATCGGCAAGATCGAACTCGCGATGCGCCTGCATCCGAGCGATCCGCTCAATCACGCCGTTTTCCACTGGGCGGGCGTAGCCGCACTGCATGCGGGCGACGATCGCGCCGCCGTCGACTGGCTGCTCAAGGCGCGCTTGGCGAATGCCCACTATCCATCCGCAATGCTTTGGCTAGCTATAGCCTATTGCGCCGTCGGCGACATGGTGAAGGCGCGTGCCAACCTCGCCGAGTATGCCGCAATTAGGCCGGGCGTCAGCATCAAGTCCTTCCGTCGCAGCCAGGCAACCACCAATCCACTGGTGGCCGAGCAACGCGAGCGACTGGTGGCCTTGCTGCGGAAGCTCGGAGTCACCGAGGACAGGAGCGCCGCAGCGCCAAAGTAGGCGGCGTTCTCGAGTGATTCGCTCCGTCAGCGCTTCGATGGCCACCCCACCGGCGGTCTCGTGTCATGCACAACCGAAAGCTTCCGCGGCGTTCAATATGCCTGCATCGTTGTCATGTCGGAACCGTTTGATGACCACGACCGACCGATCCTGAATGGCGCTGTTGAAGCGCAGCATAACTCAGCGCCCAATCCTGTCCGTCGACATGCGCAAAAAGCACATTCTGCCTGCGCATCGGATATGCGCGATCCGCGAGCGCGTGACATCGTCATCAATATCTTGAAACGCAGCAGAAAGCTTGCGGGCGGTGGCTCAATCAGGAAGATCAGAGTCGCCATGCGCGGCACGCCGACGGCCTCGAGATTGTCGTCGATGGACTTGAACGGGGCAGCACTTTGCCTCCATCGAGCGCGCGGCGATGCCGATGATCTCTATCCATGTGCAGCGCTCCGACCCCCCCGGTCGACACGGTGCGCCGGTTCTCGTCATAGAGATCGAGCACCACGTCACGGTCCCGCTCCGGGATCTTGAAGGCGCTGACCAGCGCCGACTGCACGGCCTCGATCAGCTTATCGATGCCCACCGCCCATTTGCCGGTCGCGATGCGCACACAGGGCATGGTGTTGCTCCGTTCTTTCGGGTTTCCAGTCGTCCGAGCGTCAACCCTCGCGCACCCACGATAGGTCACTGTGGCTGGTTCTCCCGGGACGGAACGGGCTCGCACCCGCGGCCGAGATGATGTGCAGCTAATCGCCGTCGGTGCGGAACGTGCGCGCCTGATCGGTGCCCTCCCATGATGCGTGCCAAGACAGGTCGACAGCGACGATGAACAGGTCGGCCTCGAAGCGATAGGTGCCACTGTAGGCAATCATCGAGCGGTGCAGATCGGCCCGCAGCGTGTCGGTGTGGCCGGGCGTCCGACCCGACGCGGCGACGAAGCCGGTCATGTGTCCGGTGTCGGTCATGATCAGGCGGCCACGGGGCGCATCGCCGAACTGACGGAAAATCGCGCGCATGAGTGGCGCCTCAGAACCTCGTCGTTCCGGCATCGAGCCCGAGCTTCAGGCGCCCGGTGATGGCATAGCTCGACGGGTTCATGGCGATGTGCTTGGCGGCGGCCTGAACATCGCGGATCGCACGCTCGAGCGGGCCGCTCTCGAAGATCGCAACGGACCCCGCCTCGGCGGCCAGCATGTCGACGATGCGCAGCGCCATCTCGGCCGCGTGTGCCGCCGCGGTCCGGAGCTTGGCCCGCGCAGAAACGAGCCGCTCGCCGCCGTTGTCCGTCGCGGCCATCAGCTCGGTCATGGCTTCGATGAGCAACGCCCTGGCGGCGTCGTGCATCGCCTCGACCCGGCCAACCATCGCCTGCACGATCTCCCGGTCGCGGAGCATCCCGCTGGTGCCGAGCCTCGCCTTGCCGCTGGCCTGCGCCGCGAACGCATCGATGGCGCCGCGCGCGATACCGAGCGGCACGACCGCTACGGTCCAGGCGAACACTGAAAGCGGCGGCATGCGATAGAGCAGCCCCGGGTCCGTAGGCGTGTGCCCGATGAACGGGTGCACGTGCGTCGCAGGCACGAAGGCGTCACGGACCTCGAAATCCGAGCTGCCGGTCCCGCGCAATCCGGAGACATGCCACGTGTCGTGGATCTCGACCTGATTGCGGTCGAAGTAGAAGCACAGGCGCGGCTGGTCCGGTACTTGGCTGTCGCCGACCGTCGCAAGCCCCATGAAATGTGTGGCGTGCGGTGCGCCGCTTCCGAACGGCCAGCGGCCGGTGACGCGATGGCCGCCATCCTCATGCTTCGACGAGCCGACGGCTCCGGTCGCGCTGACAATGAAGGTGCGAGGGTTGCCGAACCATTCGCGCGTTATGGTCGCAGGTAGGTAGCTGCCGGCCCGGCTCATGCCGCCGCCGTTGCCGACGAGCCAACCGACCGAGCCATCGAGCGCCGCCGCAGCTTCAACGACGCGCATGAACGCGAGCGGCGACAGCTCGGGTCCGCCGAGCGACTTCGGCAACCAGAGCCGGAACAGGCCGGCATCGGCCAAGGCTCTGAAGACGACGTCCGGAATCCGTCGGTCCCGGTCAAATGCCACACGATACTCGGCAATAAGCGGCGCGAGGCTGCGAATAGCCTCGATGCAACCGGACGTCTGATCGTGCTCGATGGGCATGGCGCATGGCTTCGATGGAGCAAGTTCTGGCCAGCACT
>JBFWQN010000192.1:0-9060 GCA_050249405.1 Hyphomicrobiaceae bacterium
CACGAGCTGATGGGCGACGTGATCGAGGCCGAGCTCTGGGACTAGTGGCTCAGGGGGCGGCAGTCGGAGCCACCGCTCGGCGAGGGTGTTGCGGCGCGCCGCATGATCGTCACGGCTCATCACCGAGAGGACTTGATCGAGACCTTTTTTCTCCGCCTGCGGCGCGGCTCCGGCCTCAACGGCCTCGCCTCCATCCGGACGATGACAGGGCTTCAGCGGCGACCGACACCGGCCCGACCCTACCCGGCGCCGCTCGGGCTCTTCAGGCCGCTTCTCGATGTTCCGAAGTCCCGCCTTGTCGCCACGGCCACTGCCATGGGCCTCACCTGGCGGGACGATCCCTCCAACCGCGATGTGCGGTTCGAGCGCGTGGCGCTACGCCAGGCGCTGCCGGGCATCGGAGCGCTCGGGCTCAGTGCTCCGGCCCTGCATCTCTCAATCCGCCGGCTGCAGCGGGCCCAGGAGGTGGTGGAGCTGGAGGCGAGGCGCCAGATGGAGGGCTGGGCCAGCCGGCCACGCCTGGTGGACCGGCATGGTGGGCTGTTCGCGACCATCGATTTGCGGGACGTCTCCTCGGAGGCGGCATCGCTCGTCACGGATGCGAATGCCGATGTGCAGCTGAGATTGCTTGCCGACACCATCGCGGCGTTCGGGGGAAGGGTTGCGCACGGCTGCGAGCTGGCTCAACTCGAAACTCTGCGGCGGCATCTCCTGCAGTGTGCACGGGCGGACGGGCGTGGGGCGCTGACCGACACGGCGACAACGGCACGGACGCTCGCCGGCTGCCGCATCGACTACCATCGGGGGGCTCGGCAAGGCCTGGGCGAGGCGCGCGTGCGAATCTGGCGCGAGAGCGGCCGGCGTCCGCTTCCCGAGTTAACCCTCGCACCCGGAGACGGCGGCTGGTGGGACGACCGGTTTGCGCTCTCCGTCGCGCCCGATGCAGCCCGGCCCGTCACCGTTCGGGCGCTCGGCGACGCCGGATGGGCTTTTCTCAAGGCCCGCGTGCCCTCGCTGGCACTATGGCGTGGCATTCCTCCGGGTGCTCCTGCAACTCTTCCGGCCGTTTGGGATGGCCCCACCCTTCTCGGCGTGCCGTTTCTCGAGCAGCTGCCGCGGACTGTCCCGGCGTGGCTCAAACGGGAGATCGATCACGAGATGGACGCCTGGAACGGCCTGGGCGGCTCGCTCTATCGTGCCCGGTTCGCGCCAGTGGCCGGGGGCGGCAACTGGAAATGAGTCCCCGGTCGCGCCGACGTGGTGCGGGAGGAGCGTTCGCAACCCCGTCTCAACCCTGAGGCCTCATGGTTGCCCAACTTGGCAAGACTCCTGCACCTCCCTATGTTAGTCGTCGCCGAGACGTGTGCCCGAAGCGGCCAGCGGGTAACGTGGCGGCCTCCCCGGCACCGAGTTCAGGCGGTGCACGCCCCAGGAAGGGACATCGATGAACTCTCACTTCAGGAACTTCGCGATCTGGGTCGTCATCGGCCTGTTGCTGTTCGCGCTGTTCAACCTGTTCCAGAACCCGGTGCAGAACCGCCGGGCGAACGAGATCGGCTACTCGGAGTTCAAGGCGCAGGTGAAGTCCGGGAACATCAGCGAGGTGCTGGTGCAGGGGAACCGGTATTCCGGCCAGTACAACGACAAGTCCCGCTCCTTCAGCACGCTCGGGCCGAACAATCAGGCCGAGGTCATCAAGGATCTCGAAGCGCAGGGCGTGAAGATCAACGTCCGTCCCCCTGACGAGGACGTGCCGTCCCTGTTGAGCCTGCTCGCGTCCTGGTTTCCGATTCTCCTGATGATCGCCGTCTGGGTGTTCTTCATGCGCCAGATGCAGTCGGGTGGCGGACGAGCGATGGGCTTCGGTAAATCGAAGGCCAAGCTGCTCACCGAGCGTCACGGGCGCGTCACGTTCGAGGATGTGGCCGGCGTCGACGAGGCCAAGGTCGATCTGCAGGAAATCGTCGAGTTCTTGCGCGATCCGCAAAAATTCCAGCGGCTCGGCGGCCGCATTCCTCGCGGCTGTCTGCTGGTCGGCCCTCCGGGCACCGGCAAGACGCTGATCGCGCGCGCCGTCGCTGGTGAGGCCAACGTGCCGTTCTTCACTATCTCGGGCTCGGACTTCGTCGAGATGTTCGTCGGCGTCGGCGCCAGCCGCGTGCGCGACATGTTCGACCAGGCCAAGAAGAACGCGCCTTGCATCATCTTCATCGACGAGATCGACGCCGTCGGCCGCCATCGCGGCGCTGGCCTGGGTGGCGGCAACGACGAGCGCGAGCAGACGCTGAACCAGCTGCTCGTCGAGATGGACGGCTTCGAGGCGAACGAGGGCATCATCATCCTCGCCGCCACGAACCGGCCCGACGTCCTCGACCCGGCACTCTTGCGACCCGGCCGCTTCGACCGGCAGATCACGGTGCCGAACCCCGATGTGCTCGGCCGCGAGAAGATCCTGCGCGTGCACATGAAGAAGGTACCCCTCGCGCCGGATGTCGACGCCAAGGTGCTCGCTCGCGGTACGCCGGGCTTCTCGGGCGCCGACCTCGCCAACCTCGTCAACGAGGCAGCTCTGCTCGCGGCGCGGCGCTCGAAGCGCATGGTGACCCAGAGCGAGTTCGAGGATGCCAAGGACAAGGTCATGATGGGCGCCGAGCGCCGGTCGATGGCCATGACCGAGGAGGAGAAGCTCGCCACCGCCTACCACGAGGCTGGCCACGCCATCGTGAACATCCTGGTGCCGGCCAACGATCCCCTGCACAAGGTGACGATCATTCCCCGCGGCCGCGCGCTGGGCGTCACCATGAGCCTGCCGGAGCGCGACAAGCTCAGCTACTCCAAGCAGTGGTGCGAGGCGCGCATCGCCATGACGTTCGGCGGTCGTGTCGCCGAGCAGATCATCTACGGCAAGGAGCATCTGAACACCGGTGCCTCCTCCGACATCACGCAGGCTACGGATCTCGCCCGGCGCATGGTCACCGAGTGGGGTATGAGCGAGAAGCTCGGGCCGCTGCGCTATACGGACAACCAGCAGGAGGTGTTCCTCGGGCACGCCATCACGCAGCGCCAGAACATGAGCGAGGAGACGGCGCGGCTGATCGACGAGGAGATCCGCAAGATCGTCAACGCGGGCCAGTCGAAGTCCTGGGAGGTCCTCGGATCGCACCGCGCCGAGCTCGAGGCGGTCGCCCAGGCCCTGATGGAGTTCGAGACCATCTCCGGCGAGGAATGCCTCGCCGTAATGCGCGGCGAGCGTATCGTGCGCAAGTCCGACGACGAGGAGACCAAGGGTCCGATGGGCTCGGCCGTGCCCGTCGCCGGCAAGCAGCGTCCGCCGCGCGAGGAGCCCGGCGCAGGCGGGCTCGAGCCGCAGCCGCAGACCTGACGGGGCGAGCCCTGAGGTCGCGATGACCGCAAAACATGCAAAGGGCGGCTTTCCAGCCGCCCTTTCGTCTTCAACATCCGCGCAGGCCGGGGCATACTCTCGCCGGCTCTCCCGAACGGCTCCCATCTTTTCAGGTGGCGCCTTTGCGGCTGCCGCTTGAAAAGCGGTGGGAAGATGAGCCACAAATGCCTGGATGCGATCCACCCGGGGCCCTGCTAGCGCGGCCTCGATGCCCGCCGACCTCACCTCCGACAGGAAGAGCCATGAACGACATCAGTCTCGAAAACAAATGGATCGGTAAACGGACCATCCGCCCGGACGGCGAGGACAAGGTCACCGGCCGCGCGCAGTACGCCGCCGACTACAAGATGGCGGGCCAGATCTACGGCAAGGTGCTGCGCAGCCCGCATCCGCATGCCCGGATCCGCTCGATCGACACGTCCAAGGCGCTGGCGCTGCCGGGCGTCAAGGCCGTCGTGACCGGCAAGGATTTCGTCGAGTTCCCGGTCGACAAGTCGATCATGCTCGGCATCCAGGACATGCGCTGGATGGCCCGCAACGTGATCGCGCGCGAGAAGGCGCTTTTCATCGGCCATCCGGTGGCCGCAGTCGCCGCCGCGACGGTGTCGATCGCGAAAGCGGCACTGAAGCTGATCGAGGTCGACTACGAGGTGCTGCCCTGGGCCATCGAGATCGACGATGCGCTGAAGCCCGACGCGCCCATCCTGCACGATCACATCAAGTTCGACGGCAAGCCGTCCAACATCGCCAGCAAGCTCGAGCACAAGCTCGGTGACATCGAGGCCGGCTTCAAGCAAGCGGACCTCATCGTCGAGCGCAGCTTCTCGACCCGGCCGATCCACCAGGGCTACATCGAGCCGCATGCGTGCGTCGTCAGCGTCGGACAGGACGGCCATACCTTGATCTGGTCGTCGAGCCAGGGTCAGTTCATGGTGCGCGCCATGTGCGCCTACCTCAACGACCTCGAGCAGAGCCAGATTCGCGCCATTCCCGCCGAGATCGGCGGCGGCTTCGGTGGCAAGACGATCGTCTATCTCGAGCCGCTGGCGGTCGAGCTGTCGCGCAAATCGGGCCGTCCGGTCAAGATGACCATGACGCGCGACGAGGTCTTCCATGCCAGCGGGCCCACCTCGGGCTCGCAGAGCAAGGTCAAGATCGGTGTCACCAAGGACGGTCGCATCGTCGCCGGACAGGGCACGTTCTACCTGCAGTCGGGCGCCTTCCCCGGCGCGCCGATCCGGGGTGCCGCGGGCTGCGCTTTTGCTCCCTACGACATTCCGAACGTCGTCTCGACCGGCTATGAGGTCGTCTCCAACCGCTCCAAGGTGGCAGCCTATCGTGGTCCAGGCGCGCCGATCGGTGCGCATGCGGTCGAGCTGGTGCTCGACGAGATCGCGTCCAAGCTGAAGATGGACCCGCTGGAGCTGCGCCTGAAAAACGCCGCCAAGCAGGGGACCAAGGCAGCGCACGGCCCCGTCTATCCGAATATCGGATATGCGCAGACCGTGAAGACGGCCATGGAGCACCCGCACTACCTGGCGCCGCTCGGGCCCAATCAGGGCCGTGGCGTCGCCTCGGGCTTCTGGTTCAACGCCGGCGGCGAATCCAGCGCCCAGGTCAATATCACGGAGGACGGCAACGTCGTGGTGGTGACCGGCCATCCCGACATCGGCGGCTCGCGCGCTTCGACGGCCAACATCGCGGCCGAGATTCTGGGCATCAACTACGACCGCATCTCGGTGCTGATCGGTGATACCAGCGTCATCGGCTTCTCGAACCTGACGGGTGGCAGCCGGGTGACGTTCGCCTCGGCGATGGTCGTCACGCAGTCCACCCAGCAGGTCATCAAGCAGCTGCGCGAGCGTGCTGCCAAGATCTGGAAGATCGACCCTGATGCGGTGGTTTGGGAGGACGGCGAGGCCCGGCCGGCCGGCGACAACGCCGGCAAGTTCCCGCCGCTCACCCTCGCGCAGATCGCTGCTCAGGCCTCGCAGACCGGCGGTCCGATCGGCGCGGGCGTGCAGCTCAACACCGTGGGTGCAGAGGGCGGCTTCGCCACGCACATCTGCGACGTTGAGGTCGATCCTGAGACCGGCAAGGTGACGGTGCTGCGGTACACCTCGATCCAGGATGTCGGCCGCGCCATCCATCCCTCCTATTGCGAGGGCCAGATGCAGGGCGGTGCCGTGCAGGGTATCGGCTGGGCTCTCAACGAGGAGTACATCTTCGACAAGAACGGCAAGCTCGATAACGGCAGCTTCCTCGACTATCGGATGCCGGTCGCATCAGACCTGCCGATGATCGACAACGTGATGCTCGAGATCCCGAATCCGAAGCATCCGCAGGGCGTTCGCGGTGTTGGCGAGGTTCCGCTCGTGGCCTCCGTGCCGGCGGTCGCCAACGCCGTCAACAACGCGCTGGGCGTCCGCGTGACGAGCCTGCCGATGTCGCCGCCGCGGCTGCTCAAGGCGGTCAAGGAAGCGAAAAAGGGCTGAAGCCCGCGCGCGCGGCAGCGGGGACACCTCCGCTGCCGGCGCACCTCGACCGGCACGCGCCCGGCTCCTGGCAGGGCTCGCGGAAATACAAAGGGCTCGCAGCCGATACGGTTGCGAGCCCTTTTTGCGTGCGTGCGGCTCTTCTGGCTACTCGGCGGCCTTGGCCTCGAGCAGGCCGGCGTGTGCAAGCGCGGCGTCGACGATCTTCCTGGTCGCGTCCGTGCAGGGTGCGAGCGGCAATCTGCACTCGGCGCTCTCGATCAGGCCGAGTCGCCACGCCGCGTACTTGACGGGCGCCGGGCTCGTCTCGACGAACAGGGCATCGTGCAGCGGCATGAGCACGTCCTGCAGCTCCAGCGCCCGCTTCCAGTCGCCCTCCAGCGTCGCCTTCTGGAAGTCGGAGCACAGCCGCGGCGCGACGTTCGACGTCACCGAGATGCAGCCCTGCCCGCCGTGCGCATTGAAGCCGAGCGCCGTGCCGTCCTCTCCCGAGAGGTACGAGAACGGCTTCTTGATGGTCAGCCGGTGCAGCGACATGCGGTCGAGCTTGGCCGAGGCATCCTTGACGCCGACGACGTTCTTCAAGGTCGCGATTCGAGCGAGCGTCGCTGGCAGGATGTCGGCGACCGTGCGCCCCGGCACGTTGTAGGCGATGATCGGAAAGTCGATGGCGTCGTTGATCGCCTTGAAGTGGAGGAACAGGCCTTCCTGGGTCGGCTTGTTGTAATAGCCGGTGGAGTGGAGCGCCGCGTCGGCGCCGGCAGCCTTGGCGAACTCGGTGAGCTCGATCGCCTCCTCGGTCGAGTTCGAGCCTGCGCCGGCGATGATCTTGACCCGCTTGCGCGCGGCCTTGACGCACAGCTCGATCACGCGGCGATGCTCCTCGTGACTGAGCGTCGGCGCCTCGCCCGTGGTGCCGACCGGCACCAGGCCGTGCGTGCCTTGCGCGATCTGCCATTCGACGAGGCGCTCGAACGCCGGCTCGTCGACCTTGCCGTTCTTCATGGGCGTGATGAGCGCCGTGAACGAGCCCTTGAACATGACGGGATTTCCTCCGAATGGTCGGTGGCGAGCCATCTCGTGCGTTGTTTTTCGCCGGGCCCACCGCGCCGGCGCTCGGCGGCGCTGCGAGCGAATGCCTTGGCCGACTCGCAATCCGCCATCGTCGTCTCGACATTATGACCTCGGCAGCAGGTCGTGCAAGCTCGCTTGCGACACCCTGCGGGGGCCTTTAGACACGATCAGAGCGATTCGTGACGGCCCCGCGTTGGGCGAAGCCGATCGGATATGACGCGCTGCCCTGCTCCCGTCACATCGGCATGACAGGCGACGGACCAGGTGCGCAGGTCGCGGAGACCGCCACGAACGCGCCGCAGGGGAGCAAGATCGCATGGCAGCAAGGGCCCTCCTCGTCGCGCCAGTCCTGATGTGGACGATGGCCGCCACTGCGGCGGCGCAGTCCGTGACGGCCTCCAGCCCCCTCGCGGCGGCGGCTGCCGGGACCGCGGCGAGTCCCTCGGCTCCTCCCGCCGTGCCGCCTGCCAGGACGCTCGCAGCGCCGCCCGCGGAGACGGCCTATCGTGCGAAGGTGCAGGCGCTGGTCGCCCCGCTACTCGCGACCGCGCCGTCGATCGAGATCGTAAGGGCGCTGAAGGAGGCGCTTAAAGCACGCACGCCCGCCGCAGCTGTGGCACTCGACGATCCGACGTCGCAGAAGCTCGCGCAATGGCATGCCTTCCGTGGGGGCGGCGGCGACGCCCAGACGCTCGTCCGGTTCGCGGCCGACAATCCAGCTTGGCCGGATGGACGCGTCATTCTGCGCCGGGCGGAGGAGCAGCTGTTCGGGGCGGGCGGCAGCTCGGCCGACATCCGCGCCTTCTTCAAGGGTCGCGAGCCGGTGAGCGGCGCCGGATGGGCCGCTCTCGCCTCGGCGTATCTCGCCGAGGGCGACGAGGCGAAGGCGAAGCTGCATGCCGCTCGCGCCTGGGCCGACGAGGAGCTGACGCCCGCGTTCGAGACCGGGTTTCTGGACCGCTTCGGCAAGCTGCTCGGCCCCGACGACCATCGCCGCCGGCTCGACCGCGTGCTGGTCGATCGCCTGCGTTTTGCTGCCGAGCGCCGTGAGCGGGCGACGATTGCGCGCCGCATCATTCCGCACCTGCCCGAGGCCGAACGCAAGGCGGCGGAGGCGCGTCTCGCGGTGCTGCTCAAGGACAAGGGGGCGCCGAAGCTGCTCGCCGCGCTGCCGGGGGAGGCCCCATCGGGAGCGCAAGGCTGGGGCCTCGCCTTCGCGCGCGCCGTCAGCCACCTCGACGGCGGCCGGCTCGAGGACGCCGCCAAGATCCTGACCGCGCTTCCCGACGACGCCGAGAAGCTCGTCAGTCCGGACGACTGGTGGCTCGTCCGCCGCGAGGCGGCCTATCGGGCCCTCACCGCGGGCAGCAAGTCGCTCGCCTACGATCTCGTGAAGGCTGCCGGACCCTTGTCGGTGAACCCGCTCAAGGAGCAGGCGCACATGGCGGGCTGGATCGCGCTGCGCCTCCTGAAGAAGCCGGATGCGGCACTCCGCCATTTCGAGGTGGCCGTAAAATCCGCGGACGGCCCGCTCAGCCGGGCGCGCTCGGCCTACTGGTCGGCGCGCACTCTCGAGGTGCTGGGCCGCAAGGACGAGGCCGACAAGCTCTACCGCCTCGCCATGCGCGACCCCGATACGTTCCACGCGCTGCTCGCCCGGCAGAAGGTTGCGGGCGGCCCGCGCACGGAGCTGACCATCACGCCCCCGGCGCTGCCGACTGCCGAGGAGGCGAAGCGCTTCCTCGCGCTCGACGCGGTGCGGGCGGCGGTGCTCTCGGTGAAGGCGGGTCTCGACCGCAACATCACGATCGCCCTCTTCGCCGGGCTGCGCAACCATCTGAGAACCGAGGGCGAGATGGCCCTCCTCGCCGAGCTCGCGGCCTCTCTGGGAGACCCGCAGACGTCGCTGCGCGTGGGCAAGGCCGCCATCGCCCGCGGGCTCAACCTGATGCTCTATGCCTACCCCATCGATCCGTTCCCGGTGTACGACCCGATCCGGCCGCCGCCGGAGACGGCGCTGCTGCTCGCGGTGACGCGCCAGGAGACCGAGTTCAACACGCGCATCGTCTCGACGGCGGGCGCGCGCGG
>JBFWQN010000193.1:0-9034 GCA_050249405.1 Hyphomicrobiaceae bacterium
CGTGCAGCCGGCCGCGAGCTGGGACGAGGCCGTCGCCATTACCCCGAGCCTCTACGAGGAGGCGCACTATGCCCGCCTCGGCACCGAGAAGTTCATGCTCGACGGCCGCCACACCGGCACTGGCGGTGGCAATCACATCGTGCTCGGTGGCGCGACCCCCCAGGAGAGCCCATTCCTGAGGCGTCCGGACCTGCTCGCCAGCATTATCGCCTACTGGCAGAACCATCCGTCGCTTTCGTATCTGTTCTCGGGCCTCTTCATCGGCCCGACGAGCCAGGCGCCGCGCCTCGACGAGGCCCGCCACGAGAGCCTCTATGAGATGGAGATCGCGCTCGCGCAGATCCCGGACCCGGGGGCGGGATACGTGGCGCCGTGGCTGGTCGACCGCATCTTCCGCAATTTGCTGGTCGACGCGACGGGCAATACCCACCGCTCGGAAATCTGCATCGACAAGCTCTATTCGCCGGACGGACCGACCGGCCGCCTCGGGCTCGTCGAGTTTCGCTCCTTCGAGATGCCGCCGCATGCCCGCATGAGCCTTGCCCAGCAGTTGCTCCTCCGGGCTCTGATCGTGCGCTTCTGGGAGCGGCCCTATCGGAGCCGGCTGGTGCGCTGGGGCACCGCGCTGCACGACAAGTTCATGCTGCCGCACTTCGTCTGGGCGGATTTCCTCGACGTGATCGCGGACCTTCGCACGGCGGGTCTGCCGGTCGAGTCGGAGTGGTTCCTGCCGCATCTCGAGTTCCGCTTCCCGCGCTACGGCCTCATCGAGGCGGGTGGTCTCGAGGTCGAGGTGCGTCAGGCGCTCGAGCCGTGGCATGTGCTCGGCGAGGAAGGGGTGATCGGCGGTACGGCTCGCTACGTCGACAGCTCGCTCGAGCGGGCCCAGGTTCTCGTTCGCAATGGCACCGACAGCCGCTACGTCGTCACCTGCAACGGCCACGCTCTCCCCCTCGCCGGAACGGGTGTGCGCGGCGAGCAGGTGGCCGGCATCCGCCACCGGGCCTGGGCACCGCCGTCGGCGCTGCACCCGACCATCCGTCCGCACGTGCCCCTCACGATCGACGTGGTCGATACCTGGACGGGCCGATCGATCGGTGGCGGGCGCTATCATGTGGCCCATCCCGGCGGTCGCAGCTTCGACACCTTCCCGATCAACTCCTATGAGGCCGAGGGGCGCCGCCTCGCCCGCTTCGAGGATACCGGACATACGGCTGGGCCCATGCAGGTGCGCCCTGCCGAGCGTAACCCCGACTATCCCCTCACGCTCGATCTGAGGCGGGCCGGCTGAGAGGTGTCGGTTCCTGTTGCCGTGGCATTTCGGCAAAGAAGGGCTTTTGTGCAACATCAACCCCTGTGCGGTAGTCTAGACTGCCGCGCCGGACGACTCGCGCGGGCAACCTGCGCTTTCACTCGGGATGCCGCCGCAGATGAATGTCGATGCCCAGCCTCGAAGCCCCGGCGGCATGGAGCTGCTTGAAGCCTATCGCGTTCCGGCGGGAGGCCACGACGAGCTGCTCGCGAGCGACCGGTCGCTCCGGCCCCATTGGCAGTCCCTGCTGGGGGCGCTGACGCGCCTGACCCCGAGGGACAGGTTGGCGCGGGCATCCCGCCTCGACCGTCAGGTGCGCGAGACCGGCCTCGTGCACGACGTGTTCGCCGACCCCGAGAAGTTGCGGCAGCAGTGGCGGCTCAACCTGATGCCGCTCGTGATCGGGGCCGCGGAATGGGCTTGGCTCGAGCGGGCGATCGTGCAGCGCGCTCGCCTCCTCAATGCCATTCTGGCCGACGTCTATGGTCCGCAGCGGCTGCTCAGGCGCGGCAGGATCCCGCCGGCGGTGGTGCTGGGAGACCCTGCATTCCTGCGTGGCTGCCACGGCATCGTGCCTGCGGCTGGCCACCTCCTGTTCTACGGCGCGGACCTCGCGCGCTCGCCTGACGGCCAATGGCGCGTCATCGACAATCATGCCGAGACGCCGGCCGGTGTCGGCTATGCGGTCGCCAACCGTGTCATGCACGCCGACGTCGCCGACGATCTCTTCGGCGAATGCCGGGTGCGACGGCTCTCGTCGCATTTCATCGGCTTGCAGGCTGCCATTGCGGAGCGTTCCGGCCGCAGCGATCCGACGGTGGCGCTGCTGACTCCGGGCCCCTCGCACGACGACTACTTCAGCCACGCCTACCTCGCGCGCTATCTCGACCTGACGCTGGTCGAGGGCGGCGACCTCCGGGTCATCGGCGACGAGGTGTTCCTGAAAACGCTCGAGGGGCCGAGAAAGGTCGACCTTCTGGTGCGGTGCACGGAGGGCGCCAAGTCGGACCCTCTGGAGCTCGATCCCGCGAGCTTCCTCGGGCCGCCCGGCCTGGTCCACGCCTGCCGGCGCTCGCCGGGGCTGTCGGCCAACTCGCTCGGCTCGGCCGTGATCGAGAATCGCGCGCTCGGCGCCTATCTGCCAGCGCTCTGCGACGAGATCCTGGGCGAGCCGCTGATGCTCGCAGACGCGCCCCGCCACTGGCTCGGCGACGAGGCCGCGCGGAGCGAGGTGGAGGCGCGTCTCGACGACTACGTGATCCGCCCGGCCGGCGAAGGCACGGGCAGGCCGGGTCGGGCCGAGCGGGGGCGCGCGGCTGGCGGCCTGTCCGCGGCGGAGCGCGAGCACCTCGTCGCCGAGATGCGCATGCGCGGCGAAAGTCTGGTCGCCGAGCAACCCATCGGCTTCGGCACGTTGCCCTCGCTCACGGCGCAAGGGCTGCGTCCCCGCCCCTTCGGAATGCGGCTGTTCGCTTGTGCGACGCGCGACGGTTTCGCCGTCATGCCGGGCGGCATCGCCATGAGCGTCGATGCGGCGACAGCCGTGGCGCTCAGCACCTCGGACGGTGAGACGCACGACGTCTGGGTGGTCGGCAGCGAGCCGGAGCGGCCGCATTCCAGCTTGTGGCGACCGCGGCTCGAGGCGGCGCTGGTCCAGCGCTCTCAGCGCACGCTGCAGAGCCGGGTCGCCGACAACCTGTTCTGGCTCGGCCGCTACCTCGAGCGCGCGGATTGGACGATGCGTGTCATCCGCGCGAGCCTCGGCCGCCGCCTCGAGTATCTCGAGGCCGCACCCGGCCGTCATGCCGGTGATCTCTGCCTCGAGCTGCTGGCGGCCAAGGGCTCCACCGGCGCCATGCCGATCGCCACGTCGCGGCGGTTGCCGGGCCGGGCGGTGGCGCTCGCCAGCCAGCTCGTGTCGAGCCGCGATGGCACCTACAGCCTGGTCGGGGCCTTCGACGGCATCTACCGCGTGGCGAGCCTTACCCGCGATCGCCTTTCGCTCGAGGCGTGGCGCACGCTCGCCTCGTTCCGGGTGGACGAGGTGTGGCGCCGCCGCATGGCGGAGGCGGGCGTCAGCGAGCTGCAGGACGAGATCGAGGACAAGCTGTCGCTGGTCGCGACCTTCGGCGGTCACCTGCACGAGAACATGACCCGCAATTTCGGCTGGTTCTTCATCGACATGGGGCGACGCCTCGAGCGCGCCTACAATCTTTGCGACACCCTCGGCGTGGTCTTCCAGAGAACGGAGGCCCAGGACGACGGCAGCGAGGACCTGAATTACATCCTCCGCCTGGCCGATAGCTTCATCACCTATCGCTCACGCTACCGCCTGCAGCCCATGTTGCCGCTCGTGCTCGACCTGCTCGTCATGGACGAGACCAATCCGAGGAGCGTCGCCTATCAGATTGCGCGCCTGAGCCGGCATCTCGAGGCGCTGCCGCAACAGACCGAGGGCAACGCTCTGACCCGTGAGCGGCGTATCGTGCTGGCGCTGCAGACCGCCATCCGCCTTGCCGACGTGGCGGAGCTCGCAAAGGCCGATCAGACCGGCACGCGCGTGGCCCTGCGCCAGCTCCTCGGCGAGGCGCTGAAAGGCCTGCCCGACCTCTCCGACGCCATCTCGCGCCGCTATTTCCGCCTGGTGGACGACGAGCCCCACCGCGTCATGCTTCACCGCGAGGGCGGCGAGCCATGATCTACGAGGTGAGCCATCGCACCTGCTACCGGTATCAGTCGGTGGTGACGCAATCGCAGCATCTCATCCACCTCTCGCCGCGGCCGGCCCCGAGGCAGACGATCGCGCGCCATGTGCTGCTGATCGAGCCGACGCCGACGTGGAGGCACGATTTCGTCGACTATTTCGGCAATCCCGCCGCCGTCATGGGCATCGACAAGGAGCACCGCGAGCTGCTGATGCACGCCCGCACCACCGTCGAGGTGGTCCGGCCGGAGAGCGTCGACCTGATGGGCGGCCCTGCCTGGGAGGAGACGGTCGAATACGTGGCCTCGCTGCACAACGACATCGACATCGACGTGGCGCAATATGCCCTGCCGTCCGCTGTCACGCCGTCCGCGAGCGGCATCATCGACTACGCGTGGCCGTCGTTCGAGCCGGGCCGGCCTCTGCTGGGGGTGGCCTGGGATCTGACCTGCCGCATCTTCGACGATTTCACCTTCGACCCGCGGGCGACCGACATCTCGACGCCTGTCGCGGAGGTGTTGCGACTGAAGCGCGGGGTTTGTCAGGACTTCGCGCATCTGGCGCTCGCGTGCCTGCGGGCGTTCCGTGTGCCGGCCCGCTACGTGAGCGGCTATCTGCTCACGCGTCCACCCGAGGGCATGCCGCGTCTCCAGGGAGCCGACGCGTCGCACGCCTGGATCTCGGTATGGACGCCCGACGCGGGCTGGGTCGATTTCGATCCGACCAACCGTCTGGTGCCCGGTGACGAGCACATCGCTTTCGCCTACGGCCGCGAGTATGCCGACATCGCCCCTGTCAGCGGCGTCCTGCTCGGCGGCGGCCAGCACACCGTCGAGGTGGCAGTCGACGTGATGCCCGTGAGCGTGCCCCTCCAGGGCAAGGCGGCGCCGTGAGCGTCGTGGCCTCGTCTGGCAAATCATCGGCAGACCCGCTCGGCGCGGCCATCACATCCTGCGAGCGAGACACTTGCGTCGGAGCCGGCTTTGCGTCATAAACCGTCGCTGTCGCCGCTGCCGATCACGGTGCGGCCGACGATGGATGCGGGTGTAGCTCAGCGGTAGAGCATCACGTTGCCAACGTGAGGGTCGAGGGTTCGATCCCCTTCGCCCGCTCCAACGAATTCCCTGTAAAATTCAAGCGACTGCACGTTCTGGTCGGGCCTCACCAACCCGGCCCGGCTCCGCGAAGGCGTGCACGAAACTCCGCTTTCATCAGCTCGCGTTGTTTTGTGAGCAGGTCGGCGTCGAGCCTCCCATACACGTTCCCAAGAAGATTGTGCGGCCCCCGCCTGGGCCGAAGGCCCGGCTGCATCTGGCAGCCGGCCCAGCGATCACTCCGTCACAGCCGTGACACCCGGCACAACAGCGCCTTGAGGTTCGTCTGGCCTGAGAGCGGGTCGCGCTGGCTGCTGTCGGTGAGGAAGTTCACCGACTTCCAGGGGTGGAATGGCTGGTTCTCGCCCCAACCGATCGGCATGAACACCGCGTTCGGCCGAATGCCCGCGTAGACCCAGGCGCGGGCCTCGGCGACGCCGTGCGCCGTCTCGACCCGGACGCGCTCGCCATCCACGATACCGAGGCCGCGGGCCTTGTCCGGATGGATCTGCACGAAGAGGTCGGGCCACATCTCCTGCGCCTGCCAGGCGTAATGCGTCCAGGAATGGAATTGCGGCGCCGAGGGCCGGCCCGTGACGAGCTCCGTATCGAACCCCTGATCGCGGAGCCTGTGCCCGGGCGGATCGTTGCCCGGCTGCATGATGCGGGCGCGGGACGTGGCCACCGGCTCCTTGTCGAATGGCGACAGAACACCTTCGGTGTCGTCGTCGTCGAGGGAGTCGAGATAGGCCATGTCGTAGAGGCTTTCGCGCTCGCCGTAGAACTCGGGCAGAGCCGAGAGCCCGAGCGCCGCGAACTTGGCCTCGAGCGCCTCGGTCCAGAACTCGAGCTTGCCGCTCGGGGTCGGGAACCGGTGCCCGGCCGGCGCGCCGACGGCGGTCGTGCCCTCCTCGTAGAGCGTCTCGATCTCGGGCGCGTCGGCACTGGCCGACGGAAAACGCACCCACCGCCAGGGCACGGAGTGCAGCCGCGCCTGCGTGATGCCGCGCATCTGCGGATTGTCGATCAGCTTCTCGTCCCAGAGGACGGCCGGGTCCTTGTACTTCTCCTGCATCACGTCCGAGAAGCCGAGTCGCCGGCCGAGCTCGGTCCAGATCCAGTCGTCCGGCTTGGCGTTGCCGGGCGGATCGATCATGCGGTCGATCCACACGATGCGCCGGTCGTCGTTGGCGCGGCCCATCTCGCCCTTCTCGATGCCGGTCGCCGCCGGCAGCACATAATCGGCGAAGGCGCTGGTCTCGGTGGGGAACAGGTCGATGTAGACCAGCAGCTCGAGCGCCTTCAGTGCCTCGCGGGTGCCCTCCTGGTTGGGCCAGTTCGAGAGCGGATTGTTGCAGGCGATCAGCGCCGTGATCGGATAGGGCTTGTGGTCCTTCATGGCGCGGAGCCAGCCGGTCGGGCTCTTGCGCACCGTCGGCCGGGTCATTTTCGCGCGCCGCGCCGCCGGAACCGACGCGTCGATCGGGATCGTGGCCGACATATTCATGTAGGCGCCGCCCTTCCGGCCCCAGTTGCCGGTGATGGCGGCCAGAAACATGAGCATCCGGTTGATCTGGGTCGAGTAGGTGTGCTGGTTGACGCCGCGGCTGCCGAAAATCACGCATCCGTTCGCGCGCGCCATCTGCTCCGCGAGCTCGCGGATGCTTTCGGCCGGGATGTCGGTGATCGGAGCCGCCCACTCGGGCGTGTAGCCGCGCTCGACGATGAAATCCCGCCACTGCTCCCAGCCGAGCACCCAGCTCTCGCAGAATTTGCGGTCGTGGAGCCCGTTCGTGAGGATGTGATGCGCGAGCGCGAGGGCGAGCGCCATGTCCGTGCCGGGCCGGAGCGCCAGCCACGTGTCGGCCTTGCTGGCCGTCACCGTGAACCGGGGATCGACCACGACCATGCGCGCGCCATGCTTGATGCGCCAGTCGTTGATCTGGCCGAAATAGACGGGCCGCGTCTCGGCCTGATTGTCGCCGATGTAGACGTAGAGCTCGGCGCTGCCGAGGTCGGTCTCGGTGTAGCTGTTGCCGCAGCCGCCATAGCCTTGCGTGAGCCGGAAGGCGAGGTTCTTGCCGGCCGAGCAGTAGGGCTCCGTGCTTTCGATGTTGGGCGTGCCCCAGAGCTGCGTGAACGGCTGGATGTAGCCCTTGTTGGTGATGATGCCGGTGCGCGTTCCCGAGAAGACCGCGAGCGTCTCCGGCCCGTGCTTCTCCCGGAGCGCCTTCAGCTTCTCGGCGATCTCGTCCAGCGCCTGCTCCCACGAGATCGGCTGGAAGGCGCCGCTGCCGCGCTCGCCGACGCGCTTCAGCGGCTCGGTCAGCCGGTCCTTGCTCGCGTAGAGCTGCACCGAGAGCTGCGACTTCGGGCACACCTTTCCCTTGAGCAGCGGGTCCTCGTCGTTGCCGGTGATGCGGACGAGCTTGTCGCCCTTGAAGTGGTACTTGGTCGTGCAGCAGTTGAAGCAGATGTTGCACCCGCCCGGCTCCACGCGATCCGCCGTGCGCTCCTCGCGCGGAAACCGGTAGGGAAAGGCGATCGCCTCCTCGCTGATGTCGCGGCGCGAGATTGGGTCGTCGATCATCGCCGGCGTGCTGCGGCTGGCCAGCGCCGTCGGCTCGGTGCGGCCCGGTTTCGCGATGCGGTCGAGGTAGACGGTCGCCGGGCCGATCAGGAAGGAATCGTGGTCGCGCACCGTCCGGCCCTCGGCGGCGGCGGCAGCGATATGCTCCTCGCGCTGGCCGAAGGTGATGGCGTGCCCCGGACAGACGCTGGCGCAGGCGGTGGTGAGACCCGCCCCGCGCCGGTCGGCGCAGAGATCGCATTTCACCGAATGATGGTCCTTCGCGTCGTAGCCCATGGCGCCGTAGGGGCACGCGACGACGCATTCGCCGCAGCCCGTGCAGCGGTCCTCGTGCACGGTGACGACGCCCGTCTCCGGGTCCTTGGTAATGGCCTTGGGGTTGACCGGACAGGCGCGCAGGCAGGCGGGCCGCTCGCAGTGCTGGCAGGCAACGGTGAGGAAATCGAGCGCGGGGCCATTCAGGTCGCCGAGCCACAGCACACGGTTGCGGTACTCGCCCGGCCCAAGCCCGTGCTCCTGCTTGCAGGCGACCTCGCAGCTCTTGCAGCCGATGCAGCGCTCGAGGTCGATCATCAGCGACAGGCGGCCGGATGATTTGGCCTGCGGCTCCTCGGTGCGTGCGCTCACGATGCATTCTCCCCCGATGTGCGCGCGAGCAGGGCTCGGCGCGCCGCTTTCGACTGTCTCACCTGCGCTCAGAATGTCCACGCCGTGACGTGCCACCAGTGGATCGGCTTGCCGCCCGCGACGTAGCCGGCGAAGAACGTCACCAGCAGCACATGAATGGACACGCCCGCGACGAAAATCGCGGCCAGCGCCAGATGCAGCGCCCGCCACCAGGCTTGTGCCGGGCCGACAGACTGCCGGGCGCCCATGATCTGCTCCTCGGCGCGTGCCAGCCGCAGGTAGGCCAGGGAGGCGCGCGGATGGCGCAGCAGGTGCGGCAGGGTCACGGAGAACGTAGCCTCCGACGCCGTCGGATCGAGCCGCGCCAGCACGGCCGCTTTCTCGGCGATGATTCGCCTCAGCTCCGACCGAGTCCCCTCGTCCGGCGTGGCGAAGCCGCGGAGCTTGGTGCCGAACGTATCCGCCATGCTGCGCGCGGCCCAGACCCGGGCCCAGACGCCGAGTGCCATCAGCGCGAGCAGGTTCACCAGCAGAAGGGCGGGCGCACGCTCGAGCTTTCCGGTGGTGTGAATGGCGACCAGAACGAAGCCGAGAATCCCGCAGCCGACGTGCGCCATGAGCCAGACGACCGGCGAGCCGCCGCGGCCGGTCCGCTTCACCAGCACGAAGATGCCGGCCACCAGCAGCAGCGCCGTGCCCGCCACGCC